>JAGNOB010000109.1 GCA_017990305.1 Leucobacter sp. | reverse complement strand
GTGGTGCACGCGGCCCAGTTCTGGATCACGCTCACGAGACGCGTCGGACGCATCTGCGTCGGGTCGATCACGGACAGGCACCTCGGCTGTTGTGCTCCGCAACACAGGGCGCCCGAATTGCGCCTCGATGAGTCTCGGCCAACTGGCAGGTGCAGCAGGCTCTGGCTCTACGAGATCGACTCCCGCAGCGCCGTCAGCGTCAGAGGGGTTAGATGCATCGGCGATGGGTGCCGGAGCCCACGCAGCGGTGGGCTCCGACTCAGTCGCGGGCGGAGCCGCCCATTCCTGTTGCGGCTCGGGCCTGCGCAGCTTGCTCCGGAACTCGATGACCTCGGCGAGGTCACCTGTCTCCTCCCGCTGCGGCTTTGGCCGCTCCTCGGGAGGAGGCAGAAACCTAACAGCCATGGCTACGCACTTGCCGCGAGGTCTTCGCCCTTCGCGGGCGTTGCGGCCTTCGCCGCAGCAGCTCCCTTAGCGGGGGCGTCAGCCTTGGCTGGTGTCTCTGCAGCCTCGGCCGGGACTTCCTCAGTGCGCCCATTGACGCCGAGCTTGGTGAGGATCTTCTCTTCAATCTCGAGCGCAGTGTCAGGGTTCGCAATGAGGTATCGGCGGGCGTTCTCCATACCCTGGCCCAGCTGGTCGCCATCGTAGGTGTACCAGGCGCCGCTCTTCTTGACGAGCCCCTGCTCGACACCGTAGTCGATGAGCGAGCCCTCACGCGAGATGCCAACTCCGTACAGAATGTCAAACTCGGCCTGCTTGAAGGGCGGGGCCATCTTGTTCTTCACGACCTTCACGCGGGTACGGTTACCCACCGCGTCCTGGCCGTCCTTGAGCGTCTGGATGCGACGGATATCGAGTCGCACTGACGCGTAGAACTTCAGCGCCTTACCACCGGAGGTGGTCTCTGGGCTGCCGAAGAAGACGCCAATCTTCTCACGCAGCTGGTTAATGAAAATCGCGGTTGTCTTCGTCGAGCTCAGGCTACCTGTGATCTTGCGCAGCGCCTGTGACATGAGGCGCGCCTGGAGACCGACGTGGCTGTCACCCATATCGCCGTCGATTTCTGCCTTTGGCACGAGCGCTGCGACCGAGTCGATGACAACCAGGTCTACCGAGCCGGAGCGAATCAGCATGTCAGCGATCTCAAGTGCCTGCTCGCCCGTGTCGGGCTGGGCCACAAGTAGCGCGTCGATGTCGACGCCGAGCTTCTTCGCGTATTCGGGATCAAGCGCGTGCTCCGCGTCAATGAAGGCTGCAATACCACCGGCGCGCTGCGCGTTCGCGATAGCGTGCAGCGTCAGGGTGGTCTTACCCGAGGACTCCGGGCCGTAAATCTCAACGATGCGGCCGCGGGGCAGGCCACCTATGCCGAGCGCAACGTCGAGTGCGACCGAACCTGTCGGAATCACCTCAACAGCCTGCCGCTCCTGGCTGCCCATGCGCATGACTGCGCCTTTGCCGAACTGCCGATCAATGAGGGCGAGTGCCGATTCGAGTGCCTTCTCGCGGTCCTTTGGTGCTGCCATGATGACTTCCTTCGTATTCGCGCGGATATTCCGCTGATCTGCCGCCTACCGACTGTCACGGCACCGCTTCTCGGTGCTGACAAGGCTGGGTAGTTCCCTAGTTTCAGACCATAGACCGGGCCTCCGACATTCACCGCCGGAGGCACCGATCTGTGAATCGCTTAGACCAGTTCACTACCTGTGGACGAAGATAACACTCTTCGAACACATCTTCGAATACAGCGCAACGGCGTGTCGCGCAATGGGGTCAATCTTCTTGCGGATCGCTGAGGCCACGCCCATGGCGACGTGGCTCAGGTACTTCAAACTCGACGCAGAGCGCCTCCCAGACATCGCGCGGGGATATTCCCCGCGCGAGTGCCTCGTCGGGCGTAGAGCCCAGTGTGGCTAGCCAGTAGTCGCGCAGGAGTACCCCCGAATGGGCCTCCCCGAACTCCTCGGCCACCGCAGTGCGGAATGCGCGATGCCGCATGGCCCGCTAGCGGGAAATAAGCTCGGAACCGTAACCGGAAACGAGATCGACCGGAACCGTGTCGGGAACCCGGCTCGGCATGGGGAGGGAGAGCCCCTCAACGATCGCCAGACGTTCGCTCACCTCGCCGAGAATGACCGAGAGCGGGGTGTCCAACGCGTCCGCGACAGCGGCGAGAATCTCGCTTGATGCTTCCTTCTGCCCGCGCTCGACCTCACTGAGGTATCCGAGTGCGACGCTGGCATCCCCAGCAACCTGTCGGAGCGTGCGCCCCTTCTGCAGACGGAAGTCGCGAAGCACATCACCAATTTCTTGACGTACTAGCAGCATGTGCAACCTCCTTGAATCTGCACGACCATTGGGTCGTGCATGTTACTTTACCCGGCGAAAGCCGATTCGGCATCCACCGCCACTTATCGTGACACTGGGAACAACCAAGAGACTACCGGGTCTATTCCCGGAAGTTCCTGAACTTGAGCGTAGTGCACTCAGGTTTAGCGAAATTCTCAGGTTTCTCCAGGAAATCGCTGCGTTGCCGCTGGCTTCTGGGCGAGGAGCGCCTCGACCACCAGCCCAAGCGCGGCGTCGACGGTCTGCTCACGTATCGCCTGCCGATTGCCTGCAAGCACGGGAAGGAGCACACTCCGCTCCCCCGCAGCCGAGCTCACACCAATCCACACGGTCCCCGCAGGCTGCCCGGACTGGGCATCCGAGGCCGGGCCGGCGACACCTGTCGTAGCAATCCCCAGATCTGCGATTCGACGCGAGCCGTCTGCAGATTCGACGGCACAGGTGTGTCGCACCCCCGCAGCCATCTGCCGAGCGACCTCGCCATCGACAGGCCCGCGCTCGCCCAACACGGCTCGGTCCACCCCGAGTATCGACGCCTTGAGCGCGGAATCGTAAGCGACGACCCCGCCGGTGAAGACCGCGGAAGCCCCCGGAGCAGAAACGATCGCCGCAGCGAGCATGCCCCCGGTGAGTGACTCGGCCACCGCTATCCGAACCCCGAGTTCCGTCGCGAGCGCGACGATCTCCGCGGCCTGGGCTTCCCGATCACGCATGTCGGGTAGCAGCTCCCCGACCACGAGCGAAGGCGATGATGTAGTCAATACCGCTCGCAAGTGTCAGCAGCACCGCGATCGTCATCGTGACAATATTCACCCAGGTGAAGACGGTGCCCGTGGGCCCAGCGAGCTGCGCCAGTGGAGTAAGCGCGAGCGTGATGGCGACGGCCTGCGCCACCGTCTTCAGCTTGCCCATCCAGTCCGCCGCGACGACGACTTCGCTGACAATCATGAGTCGATGGATCGTGATGCCAACCTCGCGAACGAGCACGAGAACAACGATCCACCACGGCAGTTCACCAAGAATGGCGAGGCCGACGAACGCCGCCCCAGTGAGCGCTTTGTCAGCGATCGGGTCAAGCAGCTTTCCGAGGTCAGTAATCAGGCCCCGCGAGCGAGCGAGGTAGCCGTCAAGAGCGTCGCTCGCGATCGCAATGACGAAGAACGCAGCGGCGCCCCAACGCATTGCGACGCTATCGCCGGAAACAAGCAGGAGCCACAGGAAGAACGGAGTCGCAACGATTCGCGCAGCGGTGATGATGTTAGGAGCATTCCAGTTGCTCGGCTTCGCGCTGTCGACGGCTTGATTACTCATGGGCCCACTCTACTGGGGCGGGCCACGCCAACACCGGCACCCGCGGCCGTAAAACTAGTCGCGGCCGGTGAGATGCCAAGCATCTTCTGAGCCCTCATCGTCTGCAGTATCACCGTAGTCAAAGGCTTCGGGCGCCGCCGCCTCGCGCTGTGCAAGCGGATCGTCGTATCGACTGTCGCCATCGTATGAGGCTTCGCCAACGACGTGCCCGATGACTGCGGTCTCAGCTTCGGATGCCGGCGGTACGGGTGGCGTCGCATACGACGCGACCGATGCCTGCGGCGCGACGGCAGCGGGAGGAGCGCCTCCGCCCTGAATCCGATTGAGAACTTCTCCAAGCTGTTCCGGGGCTACGAGCACGTCGCGGGCCTTCGACCCTTCCGAGGGGCCGACTATGTCGCGGGACTCCATGAGGTCCATAAGCCGGCCAGCCTTCGCGAAGCCGACGCGCAGCTTGCGCTGCAACATCGATGTCGACCCGAACTGCGAAGTAACCACGAGCTCGATCGCCGCAACGAGAACCTCGAGATCGTCGCCGATATCCGCATCGATCTCTTTCTTCTCGGCGACCTGGGCGACGTCGGGGCGATACTCGGGGGTCGCTTGCTCCTTCACATGCTTGACGACGCGCGCGATCTCGCTCTCGTCGACCCAGGCGCCCTGCACGCGGATCGGACTAGATTCGCCGTTGAGTAGCAGCAGGCCGTCGCCCTGCCCGATGAGGCGCTCCGCGCCGACCTCGTCGAGAATCACTCGGGAGTCCGTGCCAGATGCGACGGCAAACGCGTATCGGCTCGGCACGTTCGACTTGATGACGCCGGTCACGACGTTCACTGACGGACGCTGCGTCGCGAGCACCAGGTGGATACCCGCGGCGCGAGCGAGCTGCGTGATTCGCTGGATCGAGTCCTCGACGTCGCGCGGAGCGACGAGCATGAGATCGGCAAGCTCGTCAACGACGACGAGCAGGTACGGGTACGGCTTCAGCTGACGCTGGCTTCCCTCAGGCAGCACAATCGAACCATCGCGGACAGCTGCATTGAAGTCGTCGATGTGCCGGTATCCGAACGACGCAAGGTCGTCGTAACGCATGTCCATCTCTTTCACGACCCACTGCAGCGCCTCAGCGGCCTTCTTCGGCGCGGTGATGATGGGGGTGATGAGGTGCGGCACACCTTGGTACACCGTGAGCTCGACACGCTTCGGATCGACAAGCACCATGCGAACCTCGGCAGGCGTCGCACGCATGAGCAGGCTTGTGATCATGGAGTTAATGAAGCTCGACTTACCGGAACCGGTTGCGCCGGCAACGAGCAAGTGGGGCATCTTCGCGAGGTTGGCGAGCACGAACTCGCCCTTCACGTCCTTGCCGACCCCGATGGTCATTGGATGCGCGTTGCGCTGTGCCTTCGCCGACCGCAGCACGTCACCCAGAGCAACATTCTCGCGATCCTTGTTTGGAATCTCGATACCGATTGCGCTCTTGCCGGGGATGGGCGACAGGATGCGCACTTCGTTGGAGGCCACCGCGTACGAAAGGTTGCGAGAGAGGGCGGTCACCTTCTCGACTTTCACACCCGGCCCGAGCTCTACCTCGTACTGCGTTACCGTCGGGCCGCGCGAGAAGCCAGTGACAACAGCATCGACTTTGAACTCTTCGAAGACCCTGGCAACGGCGGCCATGATCTGCTCGTTGGCCTCGCTGTGGGTCTTCGGTGGAGGGCCGGCAGAGAGCAATGCCTGCTCGGGCAAAGCGTAGTCGGCCTGCGCTGCAGGGGCGTGAGGTGGCGCTACTGCGAACTCGCGCTCTTCGATTTCGGGCTCGGGCTCTCGCGCCGGCTCAGCAAAGCTGTCGAACGAGTCGTCGCCTAGGCCAGATCCGCGCCGGGTGCCCGCTGCAGCCTGTTCGACGCCTTCAAGCCCGGAGAACACTTCGGTCGACAAGCGATCGGTTGTGGGCTCTTCCGCGAGAGCTGTCTCGAAAGCGCCAACGGGCGCTGCGTCGCTCGGCGCGAGCACCTCATCGATCGCGGCCGGATCGGGCAGATAGTTTGGGTCCTCTTCGCGGCCGGTCGCATTGCGACGCCACCACGGCAGGGCGTCAGCCTTTTCATCAGAGTGGTCGAAGAGTTCGGCTGTTTTATCTGCGGTACTCGCTTTGGGGCTCTCGCTATCGCGATCTCGTGGCTCAGGTACGGGCGCCCCAAACAGGTAGGCGTAGCCCTCGCGCAACCTGTGTCCGATGCGACTCGGAGGTGTCTTCGTGATGATGAGCACGGAGAACGCCAAGAGCAGACTGAGAACTGGAACGGCGACCCAAATCGTGGCGAGGTTGAGCGGCGCGCCGATGAGCCAGCCGAGAAGGCCGCCTGCCTCGGCGAGCCCGGGCATACCGTCTCGCGGCTTCGGAGCGTCACCGAGCACATGCGCGAGCCCCGAAGCGCTCGCGAGCGCGAGGAACAGCCCGATCGCAATTCGGCGATTATCGTTCACCGTGGATGGGTTGTTGAAGAGCCAAAGCGCGAAGCCGCCCATGATGATTGGCAACCCGAAGGCGATTCTGCCGAACAGGGCGCCGAAGGTCCAGGTATCGAGCTGCGTGGCGACGCTGTTGCCAATGAGGAACCATTCGATCACTGCGCCAACGAGGGCGAGCAGCACCAGCAGCATCGGGAACCCGTCGCGCCGCGACTCAGGTTCAAGCGGCTCCGACCGGAAGGCCCTCGCGCCAGCACCGACGGCATGCGCGAGGCCACGCCAGGCACGCACCACAATGCTCTCGGTCGGTTCCTCGGCCATGATCACTTTCGT
>JAGNOB010000108.1 GCA_017990305.1 Leucobacter sp. | reverse complement strand
GCATACGGTTGTGCCCGAGAGCTGGAACGACATGGACAGGGTGGCCCTGCGCATGCAGCTCACGGATGAGGGGCAACATGAATCGCCAGTTTTCGTAGACCCCCGGAAGAATCAGCACGGGCCGCCCTGGTCCCCGCGAGAAAGAACGCGCGTCTTGCCGCGACAGGAACGCACGCGCCTGCCACACGCCGGCGTACAGGTAGTCCGCGATCCACCACGCTACTTGTCTGATGCGGTTCACCCGAGGGATCTCCGGCTCTCACTGAGAGGGCGTCTCACGTCGACGGCCTCCTTCCCGCTAGTGGAGCTTCCCCGCACTCCAATAGTGGCATCATAACTCGCGCAGTCGCCCTCACGGCAACACGCAGCAGGCGTTCGGGCACCCGTGGGGGCCCGAACGCCTGCTGGACGAGTCATCTCAGAGACTCAGTGGCTGCGGAGCTGCTCAGCGCGCGTTACGACCGCGAACGAGCCAGCGACACCCGCCGCGCAACGACCACGCCCGATCCGAGCAGCAAGAGCGCAGCCGCACCGATCAAGAGCACGGGCACGGTTGTGTCACCGCTCTCGGCCAAGCCGCCGCCCTTCGCGGAGCCGGATCCCTTGCCACCGGCCGGGGGCTTGGTCGGCGTGACCCCTCCCTCGGTGCCGTTGCCGTTGCCGTTGCCGGAGCCAGGTTCGACGTCGAGCGCTGCACGGAGCGCCGCGGTTGCGCCGTCGATCGTCTTCTGTGACTGGTTCAACGCTCCAAGCACGCCGCGGGCCCGCTCAAGCTCAGCGCGCAGTGCTTCGGCCGACTCTGTCGAAGCAGACTTCGTCTGCCCGAGCGCGAGCTCCGCCTCCGCAACGACCGCGCGGAGTGCTTCACGGTCGACCTTGACGATCTGTTTGGCAAGCGCTGCACGCGCTTCCTTGAGTTTCGTCGCCTGAGCGTCCACCTCAGCCTGCTCGAATGCGGCGAGGCCAGCAGCATACGCAGCACGGATATCTGCCGCCGCCTCGCCCGCCGCTGCCGCGTCGGCAAGAGCGATGGCGAAGTCCCCCTCTTCCGCAGCTGCTGGGTCGCCTGCGATGACACGCTCGACACGTGCAACGGTAGCCTTCGACTCTGTCCAACCCTGCTCGAGCGAATCGCGCTTAAGCTCTGCACGAATGCCGGCCTCGGACATCACAGTCTTCGCTTCTGCTGGCCACTCGGCCTCATCGCGGCCGTTGAGGTCAACGTTTTCGATCCATGTCAGGCGGTACTCCGGGAAGCGCGGGTAGCGCTCGTTGCCGCCGTTCCACCAGTTGCTCGTGAAGGTGTTGTCGAGGGTGTTGAAGATACCCGGGCCGTCGACGTCCGCGTTCACGTACATGTAGCGGCTGCTGCCGAGGATCACGTTCTCGCGCACCTCGAGGTACCGGCTGCCCTGGTCAATGAGCATCCCGAAAGTTTCGTTGCTGTCATAGATGTAGTTGCGTTCGATCACGGTGCCCGGGCTTGCCGAGAGGGTGTAGATGCTGCCACCGTCGTGCATCTCGTTCTTCGTGTTGTAGACGAGGTTGCCTGCGACGCGGTTGTCACGGAACGTGGTTTCGGTGTCGTACACAGGCTGGAAGTCGTGCAGGCCGGCCTCCAGGTAGTACTCGTTACTCCCGGGGTCGTTCACTCCCCAACCCCAACCGATGTCGATGCCGTCGTAGGGCAGGTCGGTGAGCTCGTTGTGCAAGATGTTCGCGCGTGTGACGTAGGTCGAGAGCACGCCAGCACTGTCGCGATGGCTCTTGCCGATACGGGTGATGAGGTTGTCAGCGATCGTGATGTCCTGGACAATCATCCGGGGATCACTTGGGTGGTGCGCGTCAGGCTGGATGCCGCCAACGACGATGCCTGAGCCGCCGATCTCGCGGAATTCGTTCCGACGTACCTGCACGTCGGAAGCACCGTATCCGACGCCGCGGTTGTTCGCGTTCGGGTCCATGCCAATGCCGAGCCCAACCGAGCCGAGCTCGCGGAAGACGTTGCGATCGAAGATCACGTCGGCCGCTGCCGCTACCTGCACGGCACCGGGGACCTGGTACCACTCGTTGCGGGTCTTCTCGAACGGGTGGCATCCGTCCTGGCACGACTCGAGGTAATCATCAGCGCGGTCGTACTCGCCAACAATGTGCGCGCCGCTCTGCTGGTCTGCGTATCCCCACTTGCCGCTGGGGCGGAGCCAGGTGGTGTGCGCAAACTCGATTCCTCGGAACGTCAGTCCCGTGACCGGCGCATCGTACGTGCCGCCGATCTCGACAAGCGTCTCGAGGCGTGGCAGGCGCACGTCGACGCCGTTCATGTCAGCCCCGGCCTCGCGCTTCACGAACACCTGGCCATCGTCGGAGTCAAGGAACCACTCGTTGGCGTTCTCAAGAAATTCGTATGCGTTCTGCAGGTAGAGAGCCCCGCGCACGTACGGGTTCTTCATAGTGTCGTACCCGAAGTTGTTGTTCCGCCAGGCTTCAGAGACCATATTGATCTTGTTGCCCTCGATGGACGCCACTGGCGAGGTCCGGTCAGTGAACGAGCCCATGCTGTTCAACTCGAGCTGATCTTGGTTCTCGAGCTCGTGCAGCCACTCGAACTCGGGGTCGTTCACGGTGATACCCGCCTCTGTGAACTCGAGCAGGGTGCGGCTGTGACGATCCTCTGCAAGCATCAGACGCGGGCGCGGTGCGAGCGCGCCATCAATGTACAGCTGGCGAGACTGCGTGCCGGCCGCGACGTCTGCAACCCAAATGTTCTTGTCCGCGTCGTGCAGCTTCCACCCGCCGAGCTGCGAGCCACCGGAGAACACCACGGTCTCGCCCGGGGCACTTGCCCAGGTGACGGTCCCGCCGTTCGCCCCCGCGTCCTCGGCCCCGAACTGCAGCGGCTCGGTGAGCTCGTAGGTGCCGCCCGAGAGCCGCACCTCGACGTCACCGGCGCTCCGCGCCTCACGCACCGCGGCCTGCGCCTCGGTAAGAGTAGCGACGGTGCGGTCCGCACCCTCGACGCTTCCATCGCTCGCGACGCCGATGACCAGCGGGCCATCCGCTGCCATGGCGGGGGAGCCTCCCAATAGGCCGACTCCGAGTGCAGCGATCAGTGCCCCGGCAACGAGCCCTCTTCGGCCCCGTGGCGGGTCAACTAGACAAGACATATCTCTCCTTTGACACATATCATATGATGTATGTTGTATGACAAGCGGAATCTACGTTACTGATTTCTCCCGCGTCCCGCAAGGGTCCGGCCGGTTGCCGCTCGAGCCGACACAAACGCACAAATCATCACCTGCAACGAAGTAGGAAGGCAGACGCGGGTGTTACGCTGATTGAGGCCGCCCATCGCCCCGGGTCCTTCTCGTCGACAGTGGAACATGCAACACACCCCGCACCGCAATTCACCCAAGTTCGTGATTGCCCTGGCCAGCGTCGTCGCGCTCGGGCCCTTCGCAATCGATACGTACCTTGCCTCGCTCCCGAGCATTGGCGCTGAGTTCGGCGCCCCCGATTGGGCCACCCAGCTCACGCTGACCGGGTACCTCATCGTGCTCGGCCTCGGGCAGATCATCGCCGGCCCGCTCACCGACGCTGTAGGTCGGCGCCGTCCGATCCTGCTCGGGATCTCAGTCTTCATCCTTGCTTCGGTCATTGCCGCGGTCGCGCCTTCCATGGCGGTCCTCGTGATCGCGCGGCTGCTCCAGGGCGCGGGCGCTGCCGTCGCGTTCGTGTCAGCGAACAGCGCCGTCCGAGACCGTGCGACCGGAGACGCCGCAACGCAGCTCTTCTCCGTACTCATGAGCGTCGGCATGGTCGCGCCGATCCTCGCACCGGTCCTTGGCGGTTTTATCGACGAGGCAGCCGGCTGGCGGGCAGTCTTCTTCACCCTCGCCGGCATCGGGGTACTCGCGCTACTCGTCGTGGCCCGCTTCCTCCCCGAGCCCCTCGCGCCCGAGTTACGCACGCGCATGTCGCTGCGCCCGATCCTGCGCGGCTACGGAGCCATACTCCGCAACCGCGCTTTCCTCCTCCCGCTGTCCGCACTCATCGCGGCATTCGTCATGCTCTTCTCATACCTCGGCGGGGCGTCTTACGTGTACCAGAGCTTCTTCGGGCTGAGCGCTGGCCAGTTTGGGATCGCGTTCGCCGGGAGCGCCCTCATCGGCCTCGCCGGCCCAATCCTCGCCCACCGCCTGGTCGGCCCGTTGGGCACCGTTCGCCTCATGCTGCTCGGAGCTGTCGTCATGTTTGTCGGGCCGCTCGTCGCCCTCGTTGGCGGCTGGGCCGGCGCTCCGCTTTGGAGCGCCATCATCGGTCTCGGTATTGCCCTCCTCGGGCTGGGATTGCTCGAACCGCCGCTCATGGCGCTCTGCATGTCAGCGATCACCGAAGGCGTGGGATCAGCCTCCGCGCTCATCGGCGCCGCGCAGTACCTCCTGGGTGCTGTGGCAACCTCGGCCGTCGTTGTCGCCGCCGCTGCGGGTGCGGCAGTGTGGATCACCACACTCATCGGCATTTCCCTCGCCGCCCTGCTGCTCAGCCTCGCTGTCGCACGCCGCGCATCATCACGACCGTAACCTGCGCTGGCGGCTCAAACCCGCGGCATGCTTCGGTTTACTCGATGCGTTCGTAACGCATTCTCAGCGGGAACATTCCGCTCAATCCCACAGATACTGTTAGCGGAGCGCGTCACCGTCGACCGCCCGTGCACCGCCAGGCGCGTGCACTCACGAACCCGCAAACGAGGATCGCATGTCGAACACCCTTGAGGTTGATCCCCCAGCTCGCCCGCGCACGGCCGTCCAGCAGGGCGGTTCTTCCCCCACACCAGACGCCGCAATGAAGCGCCGGGTTCTGCTTGGTGGGGCAGTCGGCCAGTTCATTGAGTTCTATGATTTTGGCTTGTACTCCATCTCCGCAGTGACGCTGTCACGCGTCTTTTTTCCTGAGACGGACTCCTGGATCGCGCTCCTGGCAACATTTGCAACCTTTGGGGTTGCCTTCCTCGTGCGTCCGCTCGGCGGCCTCTTCTTCGGTCGCATGGGTGACCGGCACGGCCGCCGAGTTGTCCTTTTCGTGACGATCTTGCTCATTGGCATCGCTACCGCCGGTATTGGGTTACTCCCCGGCTACGCCACCATCGGAATAGTTGCGCCGTTCGCGCTGCTCTTCTTCCGCCTCGTGCAGGGTTTTTCTGCCGGCGGAGAATCGGTTGGTGCGCCGACGTTCGCTCTTGAGCATGCCCCGCTGAACCGACGCGGTCTCTGGCTCGGAGTGGTGCTCGCCGCATCGTCGATCCCGGTAGTCGTGTCATCGGTGTTTCTGCTCCTCCTCGAGACGAACATGGGAGCCGAGGCGTTCGCCGCCTGGGGCTGGCGCATTCCCTTCGTCGTCGCTTTGCCACTCTCACTCGTAGGTCTCTGGATCCGCAGTCGCACCGAGGAGTCAGAGGAGTTCTTGCGGGCGAGCCGGGCCGAGGCCGCGGCCGCCGCTGCAGCCACCGTCAAACCAGCTCGTCCCCGCATGCAGGTGCGCACGATGGTGCAGGTGATCCTGCTCACCGGACTCATCGCCCTCGGCTTCTATTACACGAGCGGCTACCTGGTCGCGTTCCTGCAAACCACAGCTGGGCTCACCCACATACAAACGCTTACTGTGACCTCCATCACCGTGCTCATCATCGCTGCCTCTACGCCGGTCCTCGGCCTGGTGGGCGACCGGGTGGGACGTCGCCCGATGATGCTCTTCGGCGCAACGGCGACAGTGTTGCTCGCGCTGCCCGCGTTCCTGATCCTGTCGCGAGGCACAATGGTGTCGGGCATCATCGGGCAGCTGCTGTTCGGTCTCGCCGTGCTCGTGTTTTCGGCGGGAGCCTACCCGTTCGCGGTAGAGGTATTCAGCACGAAAGTTCGTTTCACTTCGGCGGCCCTGAGCTACAACCTTGGCTACGGCATCTTCGGCGGCACCGCGCCACTGCTCGCAACCTGGCTTGTTGGCGTTACTGGGCACGCAATCGCCCCGGGTATCTACGCCGCTGGGTTCGCGGCCATCATCCTGCTGGTGCTCGTGTTCGGAGGAGTTCCCGAGACTCATCCGTTGAAGGCGCCAAAGGGTTCCCCTCACCACCGCGACATGATCACACAGGGAGCCGAACGATGAACACTTTTGCGCCAGAGCTGGCATACGCGTCAGCGTCAGACCTTCGACCACGCCTCGTGTCAGGGGAAATCTCCCCTGTCGACGTGATGGACAGTGTGCTCACTCAGATTGAGCGCCACAATGGGGATCGCGAGGGCGGCGTCAACGCCTTCACCGAGGTGTTCCCCGAAGCCGCACGAGCGAGCGCGGAAGCTGCTCAGGAGGCCTTCGCCAAGTTCCGCCGCAACGGTGATACCCCGCCGCCCCTGCTCGGGATCCCAATCGCCGCGAAAGAGAAGCACTTTCTCGCCGGCGAGCGGCACAGCGAGGGATACGCCCCGCGGGCTGACCGGCGTGCTGCCGAGGACCACCCGCTCATCACGCGTCTCCGCGCAGCGGGCGCGATCGTCC
>JAGNOB010000107.1 GCA_017990305.1 Leucobacter sp. | reverse complement strand
GCGCGGCGGGTCGTCGTCTTTGGCGGCGCCGGCGCCATGGGAGCCAAGGCGGTCGAGACACTCGCGGCAATGCCCGAGTTCTCCGAGATCATCGCGATCGATCTCGACGCGTCCGCGCTCGAACGACTCACCTCGATCGCGCCGCACGTACACGTGCTGGCGATGAACGTACTCACCGACGACATCGCCGCAGCCCTAGACGGGGCGTGGGGCGTCGTGAGCGCACTCGGGCCGTTTACACGCTTCGGGGAGGTGACGCTCGGAGCTGCAATCACGGCCGGGTGCCACTACGTCGACATCAACGACGACTGGGAACCAACGCTCACCGCCCTCGAGCACGGAGAGGCTGCAACGCAGGCCGGCGTTACCGCCCTCATCGGAATGGGCGCGAGCCCGGGGGTATCGAACCTTCTGGCCAAGCTCGCTGCGGACGAGCTCGACGTGACCGACGAACTCCTCACCGGCTGGCCCATGGGCACGCTGGCTCCGCCAGAACCCAGCGGCCGCCCCAACGCAGCCACCATGCACTTCGTTCACCAAACAACCGGCACCGTGCGCGTCCACCGCGACGGCAAGGCACAGCTCGTCGCCCCGCTCGAGAAGCGCACGATTCCGTACCCCGGCTACGGCGACCTCAAGGCGTGGACCATCGGGCACCCCGAGGCGGTCACCCTGCCACGCACCTTCACGTCCCTGCGGGTGAGCGAGAACCTGGGCACAGGCCCCGAGTGGGTCTTCGATCAGATTCGCGGGATCGCGGCCCGCGTCGATAGCGGGGAACTCACGCAAGCCGACGCGGCACGCGAGATCGAGGCGGGCTTCGAACGACCTGAGTCGCTACAGCACGGAACGCGCCCCGCACGCTCGCGCCGGGCACCCGGGCTGTGGGCGTGGGCCGGCGGCACGGTCGCTGGCGCACCAGCGCATGTCACCACCGAGCTCACACGGTTTCCCGACGACGGAATGGCCGGGGCGACCGCGATTCCCGCGGCGATCGGCCTGCAGCTCATTGCCCGCGGATCGATTGCGCAGCGGGGCGTCGTGACGCCTGAGGAAGCCGTCCCCGCTGCGGAGTTCTTCGCCGAGTACGAGCAGTTCTGCCACCGGGCGCTCCTCGAAGACGACACAGCCCCATTCGTGCTCATCGGCCGGGGATAGCAAGCGGCGGGCTTGGCGCGGCTCCGGGCAAGCTGCCACAGGAGCCGCGCGCGAGCGCTATCCGCGCCCCGTGAACTTGTCCATCGACGAGTAGACGTTGAACACCTTGTCTGCGACGACGTCCCACGCCCGGGTCGGGAGGATGCCGCGAGCAATCATCGCAAGCTTCACCGTCCACGGGCGCAGCACGAGCGGCGTTCCCTTACGCATTCCTGTCCACGCCGCACGCACTGCGTACTCGGGCTTCATGATGGGTGTGAGCAGCGGCCCGCGGGCTCCGGCGAACATGCCCGTCGAGATAAAGCTCGGGCAGAAGGTCGTGACGGCCATGTGATCATGGCCCTCGCGCGCAAGTTCAAGGCGGAGCGACTCGGCCCACCCGATCATCGCCCACTTCGAGGATGCGTACACGCTCATGCGCGGGTTCGCGAGGGTGCCTGCGGCCGAGGCGATGTTCAGGATCCGCTTCGGTCGTGAACGGTCCGCGATCATTGCGGGGAGAAACTCGCGCGAGATCCACATTGGCGCGAGCGCGTTGATCCGCATCGTGAGCTCGATATCGTGCTCTTGGTCGTGCTCCCAGAAGAGCGCACCGCGCACAATGCCGGCGTTGTTGACCACGATATCGGGCTCACCGAGTTCGGAGCGGGTGCGCTCTGCGGCGTCGCGCACAGCCTCGCGGTCGGAGACATCGACGATAAAGGCGCGTACGTCGGGCCCTGGTCCACCACGCTTACCCGCGCCGCGACTGAGCTCTGCGGCGAGCGCCTCTGCTCGCTCCGCGTCCATGTCCCAGAGGGCAATCGCGCGTGCGCCCTCTCGTGCTGCGCGGCGCGCATAGAGTTCGCCCATGCCGCGGGCGGCCCCGGTGATGAGCACGGTGGCTCCTGGGATGACTGACTGGGGGTTTGACTTCGTTGCCATTTCCACACACTATCTCTCGCGCAGGTCGCGAGCTAGACGAGTTTGCCCGGATTCATGATGCCCGCCGGGTCGAGTTCCTGCTTCACCGCACGGAGCACCCGCACACCGAGCTCGCCGATCTCCTCGGGGAGCATGGCGGCGTGCTCAGTGCCGACCGCGTGGTGGTGGGTGATGGTCGCGCCTTGGGCGAGTATCGCCGCGTTTGCGGCGGCTTTTACCCGCTCGTACTGCGCGACCATGTCGTCTTCGGCGGCGGCGATAAACGTGTAGTACAGGGACGCGCCGTCGCGGTAGACGTGGGAGATGTGTCCCTGCACGGCTGCCGGCTTGGCTTCGTTCCCGCCTGGGCCGCCGGCGAGGGCCGCGCGGATGACCTCAGCGACCGCGGTGTGCGTTGCGGCGAGATTCGTCCAGGTGGCAGCGGTCTCGAGGGTGTCGACCATGACGCCGATGGTGAGGAGTTCGTCGCGCAGACGGGGCGAGCTGAAGCGGCCGCGATCCCATGCCTGCGCGGGCGAGGTCGTCGCGGAGACGGCTCCGTGTGCCTTGAGGATCTTCGCGGCGCGTTTGTGCCGTCGCTTCGTGTCTGCGTCGGTGCCTTCCCAGACGCCGAGCAGTAGGGCTGGGGTGTCGATTCCGCGAGAGGATAGCCAGCGGCGGAGCAGGCGCACGGGGGCGCCGTCGCTCTGCGCGAGGGTGAGTTCTGTTTCTTCCTCGTCGCTCAGGCGGCAGACGTCGGGCAGGTCGCCCTTCGCGCCGTCTTGTGCGAGGGCGCGAATCGCCGCGGCGCCAGCGTCGAACGAGGGGAATGCCCAGGCGCCGTAGGTCTTTTCGGTGACGCGGCGGCTGATGGCTACCGTCACTTCGGTGATGACACCAATGGTGCCTTCGCTACCGATGACGAGGTGTTTGAGGTCTGGGCCGGCGGCCGATGCGGGTGCGCGGCCGCCGAGCACGAGCGGGCCGCTCGGGGTCTCGAGGGTGATCCCGGTGATGAGCTCGGCGATCGCGCCGTAGCCGGTCGAGGCCTGGCCTGCTGAGCGGGTCGCCGCGTAGCCACCGAGGGTGGCCTGCTGGTGTGATTGTGGGATGTGGCCGAGCGTGAAGCCGCGGGCGGCGAGCGCGTGTTCGATCTCAGGCCCGCGGATGCCGGGTTCGAAGGTCGCTGTTCGATCTGTCTCGTTGAGCTCGATGAGCGCGTTGAGTCTGGTGAGGTCGAGTGCAATGACCGAGACGTGACCGCCGCGGAGCGGGGTGACTCCCCCCACCACGCTCGACCCGCCGCCGAACGGCACGACCGCGATATCGTGCGCGAGGCAGGCCGCGAGAACGTCGCGGATCTCGGAGGTGGCGCCGACGCTCACGACCGCGTCGGGAACCGCCAGTGGCCTCGACTCGCGCTGCCGGATGAGATCGGGCGTGTGTTTGCCTGCCGCGTGGTGCATGCGGTCTGCCGGATCTTGCGAGACTGTTCCCGTCGCTGCGGCACCAGCGAGTGCACCAAGTGCGCTGTCGGTGAGCGTGGAGTCGGGGAGGTCGGCCGCGGTGACTTCGGGAGGCGGGCCCGAGACCTGGGCGTTGGGGTCGATGCCGAGGCGCTCGCCGAGCACTTTGCGGGCCCCTTCGGGCAGCACGCCGCCCGGAGTGGCGGGCGCCCAGCCCCACCAGGGTGATACGGGAACGCTCTCGGTAATATCAGCAGCCATACGTTACAGTGTGACACATGGAAGCACATCGTCACAGGGCCAATTCGATCGCGGCACGCGATGAGGCCATCCTCGACGCCGTTTCCGAGGGCCTCAGGCGCTACGGACCGCGCAAGCTCACCGCGCAGGACGTCGCAGACTCGGCAGGCATCTCACGCATGACGCTGTATCGGGCGATGGGCAGCATGGACAACGCGATCCTGCTCGCGCTCACTCGCGAGTTTTCGCGGGCCGTCACCCAGCTGCGCGCGAGCCTCCCCGACACTGACGGGGCTGCCAGGCTCGCCCTTTTCTTGGGCGCGGGCGCGCGCGTCTTCGTCGAGTCCGAGCTCATTGCCTCAGTGATGGAGCACCAGCCCGAGCTCGTCGAACCGTACCTGAGCGGGCGTCTCGGGCGCAGCCAGGAGATCGTACTCGCGGCTATTGAGGAGCTCGCAGCCGAGGGGCGCGCAGACGGGTCCGTGCCCGAGCACGCGCCGTCCGCGCTGACGCTACTCCTACTCGTCCGCGGGGTCGCTCTGGGGGCACCGCTCATGCACTCGACAGCCGATTTCCGGCGCGCCTGCACAGAACTCACCGACACGATCGCCGCGGCGCTTGGTGCGCGGCCGCTCGGTTCCATGCTCCTCGACGAGTCACTGCCAGACACGGCGCTGACCCCGAGCGAGGCTACTCACACCTAGACGATAGGGCAGGCACAGCGCCAGCCCAGAACGGGAGCGGCATGCTCGACGCACGACCAGGAGACCTGAACGCTGCGAGCCGCACCCGTGCGCTCGCACACATCACCGAGCACGAAGTCGATGTGCTCGTCATCGGCGGCGGCATCACCGGCGCCGGCGTCGCGCTCGACGCGGTCACCCGCGGGCTGTCGGTCGCACTCGTTGAGGCACGAGACCTCGCAAGCGGCACGAGCGGCTACAGCTCAAAGCTCGTGCACGGCGGACTGCGTTACCTCGCGAAGGGCGACGTCGCACTCGCCTGGGAGTCTGCGGTGGAACGCGAGGCCCTGCTGCGCAGGATCGCACCGCACCTCGTGCAGTCGCGCGCGTTCCTCGTGCCCAAGTTCCGGGATGGCGGGATCCGCGGCAGGCTCGAGGACACGCTCACCGAGATCGGGATCCGCCTCGCCGACGTGTTGCGCGCCATGAGCAGGCTCCCCGCGACTGTGCTCCCCCGCCCGCGACGCGTCGACGCACGCGCTGCGAGACTCCTGGCACCCAAGCTGCGCGAGCGCGGGCTGCGTGGTGGGCTCGTGTATTGGGACGGCGCCGTCGAAGACGATACGCGGCTTGTCGTTGCCCTCACCAGAACGGCCGCGAAACACGGCGCCCACATCGTGACGGGCGCACGGGTGCTTCGAGCGACAGATCGTGAGGCGTGGATCGACGACGGCTCAGGCAAGGAGCTGCGCGTGCGGGCACGGACGATCGTGAACGCGGCAGGGGTGTGGGCAGACGAGTTCGCCCCCGGGCTGCCGCTGAGCCCAAGCCGGGGCACACACCTCGTGTTCCCCTCGGCGTTGTTCGGGCACCCCCGGGCTGTGATGACGGCGCCCGTACCGGGGCACTTCGGCCGCTACGTGTTCGTGCTCCCGCAGGCGAACGGCCTGAGCTACCTCGGGCTCACCGACGAGGCTGCCCCGGGGGCCGACGGCTACGACCCGGGTGTCCCCGAAGCAGACATCGACTTCCTACTGAGCATCGCGAACGCATCGCTCGACGTCACGCTCACCCGCGGCGATATCCTCAGCGCCTTCTCCGGTCTCAGGCCGCTCGTCGGTGGCGGTGCGGACTCCGCGTCGTCGTCTCGGCGGCACCTCATCATCGATACACCTGGCCAGCCGATCACGGTCACGGGTGGCAAACTCACCGTCTACCGGCAGATGGCTGAGGACGGCGTCGATGCCGCGCTGCGCAGGCTCGGCGAGCAGCCGCGTTCGCGCCCTGCGGTCAGCAGACGCGTGCCCGTCCTCGGGTCACCGGGGTCTGGTTCGGGCGGAGCGCTCCACTGGCCTGGAGAAGACCCCGACGGCAGCATCGCCGCGCGGCTCGTGCGACTGTACGGATGGGAGGCAGACCGTGTAGCGCAGCTTGCAGCAGCGGATCCGAGGCTTCAAGCAGAGGTCGCGCCTGGTGCCGGTATCACGGGAGCCGAGGTCGCATTCGCAGTGCTCGCGGAGGGAGCCCGCTCGGTCGAGGACGTGCTCGCGCGCCGCAGCCGGCTCGCACTCGACCCTGCGCTCGCTGCCGCGGCCGAGCCAGCGGTCCGCAAGGTACTCGACGAGGTGCTGGCGAGCTAGCGGTCGGCGCTGCCGGCAACCTCGCGGACCGGCGCCCCGTGATCCGGCGCCCCGTGATCCGGCGCCTCGTTTGCCCCGGGATTCTCGGCCTGGCGCTCGGCGGGACGCCACAGGAACGTGACGAGCAGCGCTACCGCGAATACCGCGATACCGGTGAGCCCGAACGGTGTGCGGAACATCCCAGCGAGATAGCCGACGCCCGGGATTGTTGCGACGATTTTCCCCGCGGTGCGCACCGTATAGGGATATGGATCATCTGCCGCGTTCGCGTCGCCCCGCATCGTGATTTCCCAGTTAGTGTGCTGCTGTTCCACCGAGGTCACGCGGTGTGTGACGAGGCCGCCATTGTTCGGTCGGTCGAGCGTCACGACGTCGCCAACCTCGATCTCGGCCGCCGAGACCTCTTTCGCCATGAGTAGCGAACCGGTCGGGATCGTCGGCTCCATAGAACCGGAGACGACGATTTGCGGCTTCAGCCCGAGCA
>JAGNOB010000106.1 GCA_017990305.1 Leucobacter sp. | reverse complement strand
CGGCGCCACCGCTCGCGCTGCTCGGTCGCGCCGGTGAGCGCGGTGCCGTAGAAGTCGAAGTTCGCGCGCGACATCTCCTGCGTGAGGATCGCGGCGGAGGATCGCACGATCGACCACGCGAGCCACGCCTGCCAAGCCTCAAGCTCGTCTTCGACGAGCAGGGAAGCGAGCCCGGCGAGCGCGTCGGGCTGGGCGGCGACGACCTCGGCAAACGCTGCCTCGGGAGCGCCCATCGCGGCAATGTATGCGCTCCAGTCGAGCTGCGGGGTGATCTCCTGCAGCCCCGCAAAATCGCGGAGGTTGTAGAGCTTCTGAATGTCGCGGCTCGCGACCGTATCCCAGTGGCTGGCGGCGATGCGGGTCTCGAGGTCGAAGGCAAGCTGCGCGAGGCGCGCGGGATCGCCCGCGGTCTTGGAGCCAACACCGGCGAGGGTGAGCATGCGCTCGATGTGCGCGACGTACTGGTCGCGGATCTCGGCGAACTGCTCCTCCCGGTAATACGACTCGTCGGGCAGACCGATACCACCCTGCATGACGAACAGGATGTAGCGGGCTGGATCGCCGGGGTCGTTGTCGATAAACATGCCGTAGAAGCCACCGAGGCCCTGTCGTTCGAGCTCCGCGGTGACTCGAATGAGCTCGGGGATCGACGGCACCGCAAGCGCGCGCTCGAGATCGGCGCGGATCGGCTCGGCGCCGAGCGCGTCGATGCGCTCGATGTCCATGAAGCTCGTGTAGAGCGCGGCGACCTTGTCGGCTTCGGCCTCTGCGCCGCCCTCGATGAGGCCGGGGGCAGGAGCATCGGTGCCGGTGATGATGTCGCGCACGGCCTCCTCAGCGTTCTCAGCGAGCACCGCGAACGATCCGTACCGGGCCTTGTCCGCTGGGATCTCCGTGCGATCGATCCACTTGCCGTTCATGTGCCGAAACAGATCGTCCTGTGGGCGCACCGACGCGTCGAGTTCGGTGATTTCAATACCGGATTTGCTCATGGCCACAGCCTAGCCGCGGCGCCTTGGGGCGCGCGGGGCGTTCACTCTCAGCGATCCGCGGGTTTGTCGCTGGCAGCCGGTACTCTGGGGCTCATGTCTGGAGCAGCTGGGGATCCCAGAGAAATCGGCGGGCAGCGCGAGCGCCGCCGCGTGATCGACCGCCGGATCGCGGGCCTCGCGATCCCCGCGCTCGGGGCGCTCATCGTTGAGCCTCTGCTGCTCACCCTCGACGCGATCTTCATCGGCCACCTTGGCGCTGCCCCGCTCGCCGGGCTCGCGATCGCGAGCGCGATCCTGCAGACCGCGGTCGGCTTAATGATCTTCCTCGCGTACTCAACTACCCCGATGGTGGCGCGCAGGCGAGGTGCGGGGAACCTCCGGGGCGCGGTCCAGGCCGGGATAGACGGGCTCTGGCTTGCGCTCGGCATCGGCGTGGTCGTCGGCACGGCGCTCTGGTTCGTCGCCGCTCCAATCGTGCGCGCGTTCGGCGCCGACGCTGCGGCAACGGAGCAGGCGCTCACCTACCTCACGGTGTCGTGCCTCGGCATCCCCGCGATGCTGCTCGTCTTCGCAGCGACCGGGCTATTGCGCGGGCTGCAAGACACCCGCACACCCCTGTACGTCGCGACGATTGGTTTTTCCGCGAACGCGCTGCTCAACTGGTGGTTCATTTACGGCCTCGGCTGGGGTATTGCCGGCAGCGCGTGGGGCACTGTCGCGGCGCAGTGGGGCATGGTGCTCGTCTACGTCATCGTCATCGCCAGGCACGCGCGCGGCGCCGGAGCGCGCTGGCTACCTCAGCGCGACGGCCTCTCGCAGGCTGGCCGCTCGGGCGGCTGGCTCTTCATCCGCACGCTCGGGCTGCGGGCCGCACTGCTGGCGACGGTGTTCGCCGCGACCAGCCACGGCACCGAGGCAACGGCCGCGTATCAGGTGGTGTTTACGATCTTCTCGACGGCCGCTTTTGCGCTCGATGCGCTCGCAATCGCAGCCCAGGCGCTCATCGGCGATGCACTCGGTTCCCGCAATGCGGCGCAAGCGCGACTCGTGGTGTCGCGCACCTTGGTTTGGGGGCTCGCTGCCGGCGCAGCGATCGGGGCTGTGCTCGTGCTCGGCAGCCCCGTCATCGGGAGAGTCTTCACGACCGATCCAGGGGTGCTCGCGCTGCTGCCAGCATCGCTCATCGTGCTCGGAATCTCACTGCCGCTCGGTGGCGTCGTGTTCGTGCTCGACGGCGTACTCATGGGTGCGGGAGACGCGCGCTACCTCGCGTGGACGAGCATGGTGAATCTCGCGGTCTACCTACCGGTGCTTTGGCTCGCCACCCGTCTCGTGCCTTCCGGCGCTGCAGCGCTCGTCGCCATCGTCGTGTGCTTCATGATCGTGTTCATGCTCGCCCGCGCAACCACGCTCGGGTTGCGGGCACGCAGCGGCAAGTGGATCGTTCTCGGGGCCTAGCAACGGCGTAGAATAGGCGGGTTCGGCCGCCGCGCGGTTACCCTCTTCTGTCAGGAGCACTGTGGCTGCCCAAACCCCCATCATCTCGCCCGCGCGGTGGACGTTCGGTGTGCTCATCGTCTTCACGATGCTCGGTTTCGGGTTCGGAAACTGGCTCTCCCGGATTCCCGCTGTCCGTGACCATTTGGGTGCGAGCACCTTCGAGATGAGCATCATCGGCCTCACCCTCGCGGCAGGCTCGCTCATCGGTCTCGTCTTCGCGGGCCGCACGGTCACCTGGCTCGGGCCGCGTCAGTCGATCCTCGCGAGCGGGATCGGCCAGGCAATCTTCATGCCGCTCGGTGCGACCCTGCTCTGGTGGGGCCTTCCCGTTCCCGGCATGCTCGCAATTGCCGCGTTCGGCTTCTTCTTCAGCACAGGCGATGTCGCGATGAATGTCAGCGGCGCAGCCGCGGAGCGAGCGCTCGGCAAGTCGCGAATGCCGATCCTGCACGGCGGCTACAGCCTCGGCGGGGTGACCGCGATGGGCGTCGGCGCACTCGCCGAACGCTTCGAGGTGCCGGTGCCAGTGCACCTTGGCATCGTGTTCGCAGTGATCGTCGCCGGGATCCTATTCGCGGTGCAACGGATCCCGCGGATCGAGCCGACCGTGGCCCCCACCGAGCCTGTGCCAGTCAGCACGCAGACCGGCCCGATCCAACTCCTCACCTCTCCCGCACCACCGGCGGCGTCGGAGCACCCGACGAGGTACAACCCGTGGCGCGACCCGCGCATCATCGTCATCGGGCTCGTCGCGATGAGCCTCAGCCTGACCGAGGGCACCGCCACCGACTGGCTGCCGCTCGCGCTCGCCGACCATCGCGGCTTTACGAACTCATCCGCGGCGCTCGCGCTCGGCGTCTTCTTCGTCGCGATGCTCGCGACGCGCGCCTCCGGCAGCCTGCTCCTCGCCCGCTTCGGCCGTGTGGGGGTGCTGCGGGCGAGCGCCATCATCGCCGCGATAAGCATCGTCGGCATGAACGTGCTGCCATTTACCTGGGCCGCCTTCGTGTGCGCGGCACTCTGGGGTGTTGGCAGCGCACTCGGCTTCCCTATCGGTGTCTCCGCTGCCGCAGACGACCCAGCGAAGGCAGTGCGCGGCGTCGCCGCAGTATCGGCCATCGCGTACGCCGCATACCTCATGGGCCCGATGGCCATCGGTTTCCTCGGCGAGCAGTTTGGCCTACTGCGGGCGTTCCTACCGCTCGTTCTCTTCCTCGCGTTCGTTATCGTTGCGGCGGGCGCGGCGCGCGAACCAGGGCTGCGGGCGGGCAAGCAGACAACCGGCTAAACTGTCACGGTGCGTATCGTGGTTGCTGACTGTTCCGTTGACTATGCGGGTCGTCTCTCGGCGCACCTGCCGCGCGCCAAGCGCGTGCTCATGCTGAAGGGCGACGGGAGCATTCTCGTGCACTCCGACGGTGGCTCATACAAGCCGCTGAACTGGATGAGCCCGCCGTGCTCGCACGAGACACTCGAACTCGACGACGAAGTACGCGAAGCCGGCATTGTCGAGCAATGGCAGGTCACCCACAAGAAGACCGCCGACAAACTCATCGTGTCGCTGTTCGAGATCATTCACGACTCCGCCTACGACCTCGGGGTAGACCCCGGCCTGATCAAGGACGGCGTCGAGGCGCACCTACAGGAACTCCTCGCCGAGCAGATCGAACTCGTCGGCGACGGTCACTCGCTCGTGCGCCGTGAGTACATGACGGCGATCGGCCCTGTCGACATCCTCGCCCGCGACGCGAGCGGAACCTCCGTAGCAATTGAGATCAAGCGCCGCGGTGAGATCGACGGCGTCGAACAGCTCACCCGCTACCTCGAACTCATGAACCGCGACCCGCTGCTGGCACCAGTCTCTGGTGTCTTTGCGGCGCAGGAGATCAAGCCGCAGGCGCGCACCCTCGCTGAGGATCGCGGCATCCGCTGCCTCGTACTCGACTACGACGCAATGCGCGGCATGGAAGACAAGAACACACTCTTTTAGGAGAGGTTCCACCCAAACACCTCTCTTCAGGTGCACTGCTAGCGCCCGTCGACGGCAGCCGCACGCACGCCCCACAACTTTTTGCAGCACAATTGAGCGAATAGCTATACGGTTGTAGCAAAAGGGGTTAATTGTGCCAGAACCTTCACCCTTAGCCGGCGTTCACGTCGTCTCCCTCGCCACGAATCTCCCGGGTCCGCTCGCCGCTGCACGGCTGCACGAGCTCGGCGCCACGGTCACCAAGATTGAACCCCCCACTGGCGATGCGCTCGCGCAGGGGGCGCCATGCTGGTACGCGAGCCTCACCCGCGGTCAGACGATCCTCCGGCTTGACCTGAAGGCGCAGACCGACCTCGACAGGTTTACGGACGTGCTCACCCGGGCGGACATACTGCTCACGGCAATGCGCCCCTCCGCCGCCGAGCGGCTCGGCATTCCCGATATCGTCGCAGGATTTCCGCGGCTCTCCGTGATCGAGATCGTTGGATCCGACGACGCTGAGCGCCCGGGCCACGACCTGACGCACCAGGCCGAACACGGATTGATCACGCCCCCGCTGATGCCGCGGGTGCTCATCGCGGACCTCCTCGGAGCCGAGCGAGCGGTCTCCGCGGTACTACTCGCACTCCTCAATCGCGCCGCCAGCGGCCGCGGTGATCACCAGCGCGTTTCCCTCGAGCGGGCTGCCGCTGACGCCAGTGAGTCGACGCGTTTTGGTCTGACGTCGCCAGGCGGCATCCTCGGCGGGGCGGATCCCGCTTACGGCCTGTACGACACCGCTGATGGCGTCATCGCTGTCGCTGCTCTCGAACCGCACTTTCGCGAGCGGCTCACGCTCATGACGGGAGGCTCAAGCCGCGATGCGCTCGAACGAGCTTTTCGCACGCACCCGACCACAACCTGGCTCAGACTCGCAGCAGACGCAGACATCCCGCTGGTGCGCGTCGACTCCAGCGCCGAACTCCACGCGACGACCCAACAATTCAAGGAGGAATTATGACCACGAAGTTCGTCACCGGCAAGCCCTCAACGATGGGCGACAGCTACCAGCTCAACACCACCACCATCATCAGGCACTCCGCACGGACGTTCCCAGAGCAGGAGATCGTCTACCGCGCAACCACTGGCGAGTGGGGTCGCTATACCTACGGCGAGGCATATATCAGGATGCAGCGCATCGCGAACGCGCTTGAATCACTCGGCGTTGTACCGGGTGATGTTGTCGGCGTTCTCGATTGGAACAGCAAGCGACACTTCGAGCTGTACTGGGCGATCCCTGGCACGGGCGCGGTCATGCTGCAAATGAATCTCCGCCTGCCACCGCAAGATCTTGGGTACGTGACGACGCACAGCGGCGCGTCGGTAATCCTCGTCGACGAGACGCTGCTGCCAGTCGCCGAGGGCCTGGCGGCGCACTCGCCAGGGGTGCGCGAATGGGTCATCATGTCGGATCGGCCGATGTCAGAGATCGAGACCACTCTGCCGAATGCGCGCCATTTTGAGGATCTTGTCGCCGCCGCGGATTCCGAGTACGAATGGCCCATTATCGACGAGAAGTCGGCGTACAGCGCCTGCTACACGACCGGCACGACGGGCCGCCCCAAGGGGATTTTCTACTCACACCGCAGCATCTATCTGCACACGCTTGCCTGTGCCGCGAGTCTGGACGTCAGCACCGATGACACCGTGATGCCCGTCACGCCGATGTTCCACTGCCAGAGCTGGGGGTTCCCGCAGGCCGCGGCCTACAGCGCGTCGAAGATCGTGCTGCCCGGACGTTACCAGGCGGAAGATCTTCCTGCGCTCGTCGACACTCTCATCTCAGAGGGAGTCACCGTCGCCAACGGTGCGCCAGCGATCTTCCAACCGATGCTCAACTACATTAAGACCCTCGAATCCGTGCCAGACCTCAGCCGGGCACGCCTCATTTCTGGCTCCACAGAGCCGGCGCTCTCGCTCATGCGTGAGTTCTACGAGCTCACGGGAGCGAATGTCATCCACGCTTACGGCGCGACCGAGACCTCCCCCTTCGTGACCGTGAACCTTGGCCTGAAGCCGTCTCTGCGTGGCGCTGTCAGCAATGAAGAGATGTGGGATCGCAAGCGCAGTCAGGGGCTCCCTGTGACC
>JAGNOB010000105.1 GCA_017990305.1 Leucobacter sp. | reverse complement strand
GCGACGAGCAGGCCAGGTCCGGCCCCGCCGGTGTCCGAGAGCGACGACTTCTTGTCGTCCTCGGGCTTCGGTGTTGGATCTGGGTCGGGCGTGGGATCCGGGTTCGGCGTTGGTCCCGGAGTGATCGGGGTGGTCGTGACATCCTTCGCCCATGCTCCGGTAAAGGTCACGTCAGAGTCAGCGACTTCGATGGCCTCTGGTTCCCACCCACCGAATGTCCACGTCGTCACGGTACGGGTATTCTGTTCCGCATCGTCCGCGGTCTCGATGACCTCGGTCTTGCTCAGCGCAATAGGGGTCACGGTGTCACCGCTGACAAACCGTTCGGTACTCACCGGGAGCAGCTCGCGCACCGAATCTGGCAGCGGACCGTCAACGCCGTCAGCTGCGCGGAACTGGTAGGTCACACCGTAGGTGCCCTCAATGATGATCAGTTCCTCAGTGACTGTCTTGCTCCAGGTTCCTGTGAAGGTGACGTCGCTATCGGAGATCTCAATTGATTCGGCATCCCACCCTTGGAAGTCCCAGGTGGTGATGGTTCGCACACCGGTTTCGGGGTCATCGCTTGTCTCTATGACGCTGGTCTCGCTTGGCTGAGTTGGGACGACGGTGGTGCCTGGCGCGAACTTCTCATCGGTAGCCGGCAGGAGCGCAATCACTGCGTCAGGAAGCGGTCCATCGCCGACAGCGTCAGCCGCATGGAAACGATAGCTGACGCCGAACTCGTCGTCTTCATCGCCATCGTCACCGCCTGAGTCGTCCTCGGTCGTCAGTTCCCAACCTCCAACAAAACTCACGTTCGCCCCAGTAACCGTTGCGGAAGCCTGGTCCCAGCCTCGGAAGACCCACTGGGTATCGTCGTCGACGGGCACGCTGGCCTGGGCAGGGGCGGGTGGCTCAACGGCAGTACCGTCACGCAGCATGTACTGGCCAGCCGGGAGCAGGGCGAGGACAGCTTCAGGCAACTCCTCGCCTTCGGTCAGACTCGCGAAACTGAACTCGGAGTCGAACGTGGGGACCATATACAGCGCGAGATCGTTTCCGGCCACATCAAAAGACACGGGCACTGCGCCAGCCAACCAGTGGTCCATCCGCATTTGACCGGAGATACTCGTGTTCGTGACGGCAAACGTCTTAGCTACCTCGAATGTTGACTGCTTCACCGTGAGAGCGCCAGGGGGCGTCGCGATATATACGGCGGGCGGCTCCGCGGCGGCCCGGTCAAGGTCAGCCCCCTTCACGGGCGAGCCGTCGGGCTTGAGCAGCGAGATCTGCAGCGAAATGCGCCCTGAAGCTGGATCGTAGGCAACGTTTGCGCATTGCAACGTGTCACTCGCTGACGTGCCCACATTTTGAGCGACGAATTCCGCCTGCACCGCTTCGCAGTTCAGCAGCGACTCGTCTACGGTCACGACACTGGGGTCAACAGTGAATCCTACGTTCCATGTGCCGAGGAAGTTCGCAGCTTGCCAGCCAGACTCTCCGCCTACGAGGCCCATTCCAATGCCCCGCAAGCTGAGATACTCTTCCCAAATTCCGGTCATATCGAGCGTGCCTCGGTAGGCCATCTCGTAGGTGCTTCCAGGCTCGTCGCTCTTACGAGAATCGAACAGGAATTCACCGGCAGCATTGATCTGATTGCTCCCGTCGCTCGCGTAAGCTTCGACCGCGAACCCGGCCTCGGCGGCGGAGGCTGCCGTTGCGCCGACCCCACCCATGAGTAATGCACCGGCTACGCCGAGGGCGCCAACCGTTCGAATACTTCGTTTCATTGTGTCTCCAGGGTTGCTGTCGCCTGCCAACACGCTGGACCAGTCGGGAGGCAAACACTTCGAACTATGGTCACGCCCCGATCCCCACAGCGACACGCTTTCCCCCGAATGGCACAGCAGCTTGAGTACCTCTGGCACGCCACGCTGTGCACCACGAAGACACAGTTTCATGAAACACTGAAAGTCACCTGTAAATTAGATAACCATCAGAAGTGACGCAAAAGCCCCTCCCAGACTCGGCGATAGCCGTTCCCGGGAGGGGCTGAGTGCGGTCGCATTCGCCGCGGAGCGTTACACCGTTACGCCGGTGCGGATCGCTGCCTTGACCTCAGCGATTGCCTTGGTGACCTGGATGCCACGCGGGCATGCCTCTGAACAGTTGAAGGTAGTGCGGCAACGCCACACGCCTTCCTTGTCGTTGAGGATGTCCAGGCGAACCTGTGCGTTATCGTCACGCGAATCGAAGATGAAGCGGTGCGCGTTCACGATCGCTGCCGGGCCGAAGTACTGGCCATCGGTCCAGAAGACGGGGCACGACGTGGTGCACGCAGCGCAGAGAATGCACTTCGTGGTGTCGTCAAAGCGCTCACGTGCTGCGATGTCCTGGATGCGCTCCTTGCCGGGCTCCGGTGCGGAGTTCGCGACGAGGAAGGGCTGCACCTCGCGGAACGATGCGAAGAACGGCTCCATATCGACGATGAGATCCTTCTCGAGGGGCAGCCCCTTGATGGCCTCAACGTAGATCGGCTTCGTGATATCGAGATCCTTGATCAGCGTCTTGCACGCGAGGCGGTTGCGGCCGTTGATGCGCATCGCATCCGATCCACAAATACCGTGCGCGCACGAGCGACGGAACGACAGCGTGCCGTCCATGTCCCACTTGATCTGGTGGAGCGCATCAAGGATGCGGTCCGTCGGATACATCTCGACGTCGAAGTCCTCCCAGTACGCGTCGCGGCCCGATTCCGGGTCGTAGCGGCGAATGAGGAGCGTGACGTTGAACGGCTTAATCTCTTCCACGGCGTTCTCGCCGGGTGCCTCAGTAGTGACAGCGCTCATGATCTAGTACTTCCTCTCCAGCGGCGGGTAACGCAACTCGCCGTCTTCGTCCTTCAGTACGGTGACCGGCTTCCAATCCAAGCGGATGTGGTCCTCAGGGTTCGCCGAATGCGGGTCGCCCGTCAGGTAGGCCATCGTGTGCTGCATGTACTTCTCGTCATCACGATCCGGGTAGTCGTCGCGCATGTGGCCGCCACGGCTCTCCTTGCGGTTACGCGCCGTGTAGGTGAGCACCTCCGCAAGGTCGAGCAGGAACCCGAGCTCGATCGCCTCAAGCAGGTCAGTGTTGTACCGCATACCGCGATCCTGCACGCCAACGTTCATGTAGCGCAGGCGCAGATCGTGGATCACGCCGAGCACCTCGGTCAGCGAGTCCTCGGTGCGGAACACCTGCGCACCGCGGTCCATGGCCTCCTGCAGCTCGCGGCGGAGATCCGCAACGCGCTCAGTGCCAGATCCGTTACGGAACTGCTCGACGAGCTCGCGAATCTCCTTCGCGGGATCCGCGGGAAGATCGACGAAGTCGGCGGTCACAGCGTAGTCAGCTGCCGCGTTACCCGAGCGCTTGCCGAACACGTTGATGTCGAGCAGCGAGTTCGTGCCGAGACGGTTCGAGCCGTGCACGGAAACGCAGGCGCACTCGCCCGCGGCGTACAGGCCGGGAACGACAGTGTCGTTGTCCATGAGGACCTCAGCGTTGACGTTCGTCGGGATGCCACCCATCGCGTAGTGCGCGGTCGGGAACACGGGAACGGGCTCAACAACCGGGTCAACACCCAGGTAGGTGCGGGCGAACTCGGTGATGTCCGGGAGCTTCGTCTCGAGCACCTCGGCGCCCAGGTGGGTGCAGTCGAGGTAGACGTAGTCCTTGTTCGGGCCAGCGCCGCGGCCGTCAAGCACTTCCTGCACCATCGAACGCGCGACAATGTCACGCGGAGCGAGATCCTTAATTGTCGGCGCGTAGCGCTCCATGAAGCGCTCACCGCTCGCGTTACGCAGGATCGCGCCCTCGCCGCGCGCACCCTCGGTGAGGAGAATGCCGAGGCCCGCAAGACCGGTCGGGTGGAACTGGTAGAACTCCATGTCCTCCAGCGGCAGGCCCTTGCGCCAGATGATGCCCACGCCGTCACCCGTGAGGGTGTGCGCGTTCGACGTCGTCTTGAAGATCTTGCCGAAGCCACCGGTCGCAAACACGATCGACTTGGCCTGGAAGACGTGCAGTGCGCCGGTCGCGAGCTCATAGGCGACGACGCCTGCGGGCTTGCGGTCCTTGCCCTCGCCCGTCATGACGAGGTCGAGCACGTAGAACTCGTTGTAGAAGTTGATGCCAAGCTTGACGCAGTTCTGGAACAGCGTCTGCAGGATCATGTGGCCCGTGCGGTCGGCGGCGTAGCAGGCACGGCGAACCGCAGCCTTACCGTGATCGCGGGTGTGACCGCCGAAGCGACGCTGATCGATCTTGCCGTCAGCCGTACGGTTGAAGGGAAGGCCCATGTTCTCGAGGTCGATGACGGCCTCGATGGCCTCCTTGGCGAGGATTTCCGCGGCATCCTGGTCGACGAGGTAGTCGCCGCCCTTGACGGTGTCGAAGGTGTGCCACTCCCAGTTGTCTTCCTCGACGTTTGCGAGTGCGGCAGCCATGCCGCCCTGCGCTGCGCCCGTGTGCGAGCGAGTCGGGTAAAGCTTGGAGATGACAGCGGTCTTGGCCTTCGGGCCAGCCTCGATTGCGGCGCGCATGCCCGCACCACCCGCTCCGACGATTACAACGTCGAACTGGTGATAGGTCACGCCGTCCTTCACTGTGACGTCTTCGCCCTCATGAGTGTTCGTGGTCACTGGTTTCCTTACTGCTGAATTCTGTACGTCTCTGAGGCTCGGCTATTAACTTGCCGAGCAGAAGGAGGCAACGAGCGAGGGGTCAGCCCCCGCCGGGCACGGATCAAAGGTGAAGATCACGAGCGTTCCGAGGAGGATGAGAAGCCCTGCGGAGAGCCACAGCAGGGTGCGAAGCACCTTGTTCAGGCGCGGGCGCACGACGTAGTCGTTCACGATGGTCCGCATGCCGTTCGCGCCGTGGATCAAAGCGAGCCAGAGCAGCAGGAGGTCCCAGACCTTCCAGAACGGGTTCGCGAGCTTGCCGCCAACAAAGCCGAAGTCGATGGCGCTAATGCCGTCACCGATCATCAGGTTCGAGAACAGGTGTCCGAACACGAGCACGACCAGCAGCACGCCAGAGACGCGCATGTAGATCCAGCCCCACTTTTCCCAGTTGGTGTTCTTCTTCGCCGAGGTCTTCGCGCGGGGCGCGTCAATTGTCATAGCCATGATTGTTACTCCGCCCTCGCTTAGTGACTGAACACGTTGATCAGGTGACGCGGCAGGAAGCCAGCCATCGTCACAGCCCAGAGCACGATAACGATCCAGAACATCGTCTTGTGGTACTTGGCGCCCTTGCTCCAGTAGTCAACAAGAATGATGCGCAGGCCGTTGAACGCGTGGAACACGATGGCGGCGACAAGCGCTGCCTCACCGAGGCCCATGATGGGGGTCTTGTAGGCGCTCATCACCGCGTTGTAAGCCTCAGGGCTCACGCGAATGAGTGCAGTGTCAAGCACGTGCACGAGCAAGAAGAAGAAGATGGCGACACCGGTGATGCGGTGAAGCACCCAGGACCACATGCCCTCGTTGCCACGGTAGAGCGTACCGCCACGTTGGGCTTTCTTCTTCGCCGCTGGAGCGGCTTCAGCGGGTAGGGCTGACACGAGCTTCCTCCTTGGTCGTCACGCTGCAGATTCAGCATTCTTGAGGAGGTGCCCGATATGCGGGCACGCCACATTGCTGAGAGTTCTCTGCGACTTCCATTATGACACTCTCTGGGGGTGTCACGAACACCCCCTCGCGAGTCGGCGATACGAAGCCACCCATCAGCATTCATTAGGCTGGCTGTATGACGTCTCCGAACCCCGCGCTCGATCGCCTCACCTGTGTCATTCCCGCGGGTGGGGTGGGCTCGCGGCTGTGGCCTCTCTCCCGCGCCAACGCGCCGAAGTTCCTCCTCGACCTCACCGGCGCGGGCGACTCTTTGCTCTCTGCGACCTGGTCGCGACTCAAGCCGCTCGTACCCACCGAACGCATTATGGTCGTGACCGGAAATGCACACCGGGAGTCGGTACTTGAGCAACTTCCGGACATCCTCCCTGAGAACCTCGTCACCGAAAGCGAACCGAAAGACTCTTCGGCAGCGATCGGACTCGCCGCGGCGATCCTCGAGCTCCGCGACCCCGACGCGATTCTCGGCTCGTTTGCGGCCGATCACGTGATCCGCGGCGACGTGCTCTTCCGGCGCGCGGTCGCGACTGCCGTGCGAGCGGCCGACCAGGGCTATATCGCGACCATCGGGATCCATCCGACCCACGCGGCGACAGGCTTCGGGTACATTTCCTGCGGCGAAGCCCGCACCGATCTCGCCCCATTTGATCTCTACGACGTCACCGAGTTCGTTGAGAAGCCCGACGCCGAGACCGCCGAACGCTACCTCAAGTCGGGCGGTTACCTCTGGAACGCTGGCATGTTCATAGCGAAGGCGAGCGTGCTCCTCGACCAGATGGCGCTTGCCGAGCCGGAGCTTGTCGACGCACTTCGCGAGATGGCCGCCTCGTGGGGCAAGAAGCGTGGCGCCGAGGTGCGCGAGCGGCTCTGGCCAACGCTACCGAAGATCGCCATCGACTACACCGTTGCCGAGCCGGCAGCGGCCGCGGGCAAGATGGTCTGCGTTGCTGCG
>JAGNOB010000104.1 GCA_017990305.1 Leucobacter sp. | reverse complement strand
CAAACAGGTGAGCCGCGGCGTCGAGAAACGGCACGAGCAGCGAATTCAGCACGTAGCCGGGCTGCTCCTTGTGGATGCGGATCGGCACCATCCCGATCTCTTCAGCAAACGTTGCGACCTGCTCGAAGGCTCCCGCGTCGGTTCCGGGGTGGCCCATGACCTCGCCGACATTGAACTTCCAGACCTCATTCGCGAAGTGCAGCGCAAGGAACTTCTCTGGCCGCCCTGTGAATGGCGCGATGTCGCTGGGAAGAAGCGTGGAGGAGTTGGTCGCAAAGATTGTCTTCTCTGGCGCGACCGCGGCGACAGCTTCCCAGGTCTGCTGCTTGATATCGAGGCGTTCAGGCACGGCCTCAATGACGATGTCTGCGTCCCGCATTGCGTCAGCCAGGTCGGAGGTGGCGCGGATCCGAGCGACCGCTGCATCAACTTTCTCAGCCGTCGCGTCGGGCAAGTCTGCAAGGTAGGCGGCCTTCAAGTACTCCCAGCGCTCGGGAAGCTTCGCGAGGATGTCTTCGCTGATGTCGTATGCGACGACGTCTTTACCCGCGTATGCCGACTGGAAGATGATCTGTGAGCCGAGCACTCCAGTGCCGAGCACGGTGAGATGTTGCATGATTGAGCCTTTCTCGAAAGTCGCTCCCCCATTCAGGGCGCGTTCCGGTCCGGCGGCCGCACATCTTGTGACTGGGCCGTCAGGCCTCGCCCACAAGTTTAACAAAGGCAAGTATTGTTCGGTCAGTTTTCGCCAGCGGCATATCCGCCCGAACTACCGCCTGAGACGCCCTTGAGGAGAGCCCACGAACGCTGCTCAGCTTCCCCATCACATACGGCTATGCGATGAGCTGCGCCGCGAACACATGCGGGGTGAAGCCTGTGAGGTCCCCAATGCCCTCGCCCTGCCCGACAAGCTTGATGGGGAGCTTCGTATACTCCTGCACGGCAAGCACGAAGCCGCCCTTTGCTGAGCCATCGAGCTTCGTGAGCACCAAGCCCGTAACGCCAGCATGTTCGATGAAGGCCTCCGCCTGCGCGAGCCCATTCTGCCCTGTCGTCGCGTCAAGAACGAGCAGCACCTCGGAGACAGGCGCGAGCTTCTCAACGACGCGACGGATCTTCCCGAGCTCATCCATGAGCCCACCCTTTGTCTGCAACCGCCCTGCAGTGTCAATGATCGCTACGTCAAAGGACTCGTCGATCGCCCGCTGCACGGTCTGGAACGCGACGGACGCCGGGTCCTGCCCCTGCTGCTGTGGCTTCACGATCGCAACGCCTGCACGGTCGGCCCAGGTTGCGAGCTGTTCTACAGCTGCGGCGCGGAAGGTGTCGGCCGCGCCAACGATGATCTTCTTGTCGAAGCGGGTGAGGTAGTTCGACAGCTTGCCAATTGTCGTCGTCTTACCCACCCCATTCACGCCGACCACGAGGATCACGGCGGGTCGCTCAGTGAGCTTCAGCGTCGGGTCGAAGGCCGCGAGGCGCTCCTCGAGTGCCTCCCGGAGGATTCGCTTGAGTTCCGTAACTTCGCTCACGCGGTGCCGTTCGACCGAGGCGCGCACTTCGCTCAAGATCGAGTCTGCGATATCTGGCCCAAAGTCCGCGGTGATCAGCGCCGTCTCGATATCGTCCCAGGTCTCGTCGGTGATCGTCTCGGATGCACCGCCAAAGACGTTCCGAAACGCGCGAGCAAACGACCAACCCTTTTCTGCCATGTCTCTAAGACTAGCGACAAGTTCGCACCGCGCAGGCTGGCCCCGATGTTGCGTATCGGCAACGAAGCACGCAGGACACGCGGAAACGACGTCCCAAGGTCGTTGCGCCTTGTATATTCGATGAGACAGCAACGACGCTTCGACAAACGCGCAGGTGGCAACGCGCGGGCCAATGGAGGTCAAGTGAACCACGTAAAAACACGGAGCGGCATACCCATGCGCGCCCCCGCCATCGCACTGCTAGCTCTCATCGTGAGCTTCTTTGCGTTGTCATTTCAAGCTCTCCCGGCGCACGCCGCGGACTGCACACCAGACGCGACAACCGGCTGTGTGCAGGGCATCATCAAGACCAGCGCGGGAGATCCCGCGGTCGATGTCGAGCTCTCACTCTCCGGCAAGGGAGCTCAGGAAAAAACAACCACAGACGAGAACGGCCGGTGGTCGTTCTCGATCTCCAAGGCCGGCGAATACACCGTGGCCATCAGCGCCACGTCGCTCCCCGACGGTCAATTTCCGAAAGCGGCCGACTCACGCAGCGTTCAAGTGGCACTCTTCGAGTCCGCTAGCGCCCTGTTCCCCCTGACCGACGACTCCGACGCGGCCGCGGCTCCCTCCGCTCCAACAGGCGGAGACGAGGCAGCAGGCGAGGAAGCGACTCAGGCAACCAAACCGAGCGCCTCGGGCAGTTTCTCCTGGCCAAGGTTCTGGCAGCAGGCCGCTTCAGGGCTTCGCATGGGGCTCCTCCTGGCGCTCGGTGCCGTTGGACTATCCCTCGTGTTCGGCACAACAGGGCTCTCCAACTTTGCACACGCAGAGATGCTGTCTATGGGCGGCATACTCGCGTTCCTCGCGATGCAGCTCACTGGCAACATCTGGATATCCGGGCTCCTCGTCGTCATAGTCATGGCAGCCTTCGGCTGGTTCCAAGATGCGGTGCTCTGGAAACCGCTGCGCAAGAAACGGCTGAGTCTCACGCAGATGATGATCGTCTCGATCGGTTTCTCGATTGTGCTGCAGAACATCTTCCAGTTCTTCTTCGGCGCAAACATTCTGCGGATCGACCCGTCGACGCCGAAGACCGTCACGCTGCTCGGCATTACGCTCACCGTTCAGTCCTACATCGCGATGGGCATCGCACTCGTCGCGATCATCGCGGTTGCGCTCGTGATGAAGTACACCCGCTTCGGTCGCGCGACCCGCGCCGTCGCGGATAACCGCCCGCTCGCTGAGGCTTCGGGCATTGACGTGGATCGCGTAATTCGGTCCGTATGGACCGTTGGTGTCGCGCTGGCGGGCTTGTCGGGTGTGCTGCTGGGTCTCGTGCTCAACGGCATCGCCTGGAACACGGGCTGGCACTACCTGCTGCTCCTCTTCGCGGCCGTTATTCTCGGCGGCATCGGAACGACCTTCGGGGCGATCGTCGGCGCACTCATCATCGGCCTAGTGATCGAGATGGCAAACATATGGCTGCCAGGCGATCTCAAGCACGCAGCGGCGCTCCTCATACTTATCGTGGTGCTGCTGGTGAGGCCGCAAGGCCTCTTCGGGCGCAAGGAACGGATCGGATAACCCATGGACTTTTGGACCGGACTTCTGCAGGCAATGCTGCAGACTGCGCTCTCACCCGTCACGGCGGCATTCGTCATCGCCGCGATTGGCCTGAATATCCACTTCGGCTTTACGGGCCTCATGAACATCGGCCAGGCCGGGTTCATGCTCGTCGGCGGTTACGGCTTCGTCATCTCCGTGATGAACGGGGTCGGATTGTTCCCTGCGATCCTCATTTCGATGGCGGCTTCTGCACTGTTCGCCCTGCTCCTCGGCATCCCGACTGTGAAGCTCCGCGGCGACTATCTGGCAATCGTGACGATCGGTGCCGCAGAGATTTTGCGCATGACTGCGCGGCTCGCCAACATCAGCCACATCACCGGCGGCCCGAGCGGCATCCAGAGCACGCGCTTCCGCGAGCAGTTCAACGGGCTCTCGCCGCTGCCCGAGGGCAGGACCTCATTCCTTGGCCTCGACTATGTGAATACCGGCGTCGATGACTGGTGGTCGCGCATCATCGCTTGGGCACTGGTCGGGCTCTTCCTGCTCGTCACATGGCTGCTCATTCGTAGCCCGTGGGGTCGCGTACTCAAGGGCATTCGCGAAGACGAGGATGCGGTGCGCAGTCTCGGCAAGAGCCCGTTCTCGTACAAGCTCCAAGCGCTCGCGATCGGCGGCATCATGGGCGGCTTCGGCGGCATCATCATGTCGCTGCCCGCAACAATCAACCCCGATGGCATGTCGCGCGCAACGACGTTCAACATCTGGATGATCCTGCTCCTCGGCGGCGCTGCAACGATCCTCGGACCGCTGCTCGGATCGATCCTGTTCTTCGTCGTCCGTCTCGTCATTACGAGCCTCGCAACGGAGTTCGTCCCGGCCAGCGTGCTCAACGCGCAGCAGGCCGAGATCCTCGCTTGGATCCTCATCGGGGTCATGCTCATGCTGCTGGTGATATTCAGACCGCAAGGCATCCTCGGGAATAAGAAGGAGTTGGCCTTCAATGACTAACTATCCATACGACCGCGCAGCACTGCGCGCAAACTTGGCCACGCTGGAACAGACACCCGGCGTCGCGAAGCCAGACCCGATCCTCACCGCCGACAATGTCGTTCGCCGCTTTGGTGGCATGACCGCCGTCGACGTCGATCATGTCGAGGTGCAGCGGGGCGCCATTACCGCCCTGATCGGGCCTAACGGCGCGGGCAAGACGACGTTCTTCAATCTCTTGACTGGGTTCGACAGGCCCACCCCGGCCTCCGGGCGCGAGAAGGCAAGCTGGTCCTTCGACGGCAAGTCCTTCAGCCGAACGAGCGCGACGAAGGTCGCAAGGTCGGGGATGATTCGCACGTTCCAGCTCACCAAGGCGCTGACGCGCATGACCGTGCTCGAGAACATGCTGATCGGTGCAGCGAACCAGCCCGGCGAGAACCTCTTCGTCGGCCTCGTGAAACCGCTGTGGGCGAAGCGCGAACGCGAGAATGTCGAGCGGGCGGAGGACCTCCTCAGGCGGTTCAAGCTCGATGCCAAACGTGATGACATGGCGGGCGGCCTCTCGGGCGGGCAGAAGAAGCTCCTCGAGATGGCGCGCGCGCTCATGTCGAACCCCTCGATGATCATGTTGGACGAACCGATGGCCGGTGTGAACCCGGCGCTCACGCAGAGCCTGCTCGAACACATCGAGACGCTGCGCGACGAGGGCACCACCGTGCTCTTCGTGGAGCACGACATGCACATGGTGCGGCACATCTCCGACTGGGTTGTCGTGATGGCGCAGGGAAAGATCATCGCTGAGGGACTACCCGAGGACGTGATGACCAGCGCAGCCGTGATCGATGCGTATCTCGGCGCACACCACGACCGCGATCTTGGCGATGATGACGTCATCAACACCGAGATGATTCGGACAATTGAAGAACAGGTGAGGGAGGAGACGCAATGAGCGAGCACCAGCCAGAGATGGTTCTACACGCAAACCAGCTGCACGCGGGATATCTGCCGGGCATCAACATCCTCAACGGCTGCACGATCGAAGCCCGCAAGGGCGAGCTCGTCGGCATTATCGGCCCGAACGGTTCTGGAAAGTCGACGCTGTTGAAGTCGCTATTTGGCCTCGTCGATATCCGGGACGGGTCGGTCTCGTTGAATGGCGAGGATGTCACGCGGGCGAAGACGAACCAGCTCGTTCGCATGGGCGTCGGGTTCGTCCCGCAGACGAACAACGTCTTCCAAGCGCTCTCCATCGAGGAGAACTTGCAGATGGGTATGTTCACGAAACCGAAGAACTTCGCGAGCCGACTCGACGAGATGTGGGATCTGTTCCCAATGCTCGCCGACCGGCGCAAGCAGCTCGCGGGCTCGCTCTCCGGTGGCGAACGGCAGTCGGTCGCGATGGCTCGGGCGCTCATGACCGAACCGAGTGTGCTCTTGCTTGATGAGCCGAGTGCAGGTCTCTCCCCTGTTCGCCAGGACGAGACCTTCATCCGCACGAGGCAGATCAACCAAACCGGTGTGACGATCGTCATGGTGGAGCAGAACGCACGCCGTTGCCTGCAGATCTGTGACCGCGCGTACGTGCTCGACCAGGGCACGAACGCGCACCAGGGTACTGGACGTGAGCTCGCGAACGATCCAAAGGTGATCGAGCTGTATCTCGGCACGCTCGCAGCGGACGTTGAGGCGAAGACCGGTGCGATCAAGACGCAGGAAGAGGTCTAGCAACAGCTGCTAGGGGGTCGGGTCGGCAGAGGGGTTGTCGCGCTATAGCGGCTGCGACACCCGTCAGCCGGCCTGACTAGCCCGTCAGCCAGGCTTTCCACAGCGGGTATGCGAGTGCCTGATACCGGCTCATTTCTGCGATCAGGCGGGTGCGCGCCGCACTCGGCATGAGCTGCTCAGGCAGCGCTGGATCGCGGAGGATCAGCGTGATGGTGTCACGTCCGAGGAGAAGGGTCTGGCGCACGGCTTCATCCCTCTCGAGCGCGCTCATCCCTGCGGCACTCTGTCGCAGCTCGGCTCGCCTCGTTTCAAGGCCCCGGGTCATGCCCGCAACATCCCACAGCTGTGCTGCTCTCCGCTGCGTTGCGGCATCAAACGCCGCAGCTTGGAACACTATGGCCCGCTCCGACAGGCCGAGTCCGCGCAGCACTTCTGCCGCTTCTGCCGCTCCGCCTGGGCGGTTGTTTGGGCGCAGTTCGAGCCCCTGGCTAAAAGTCCGAAACCCTGAGAGGCTGAGCGCTCGCTGATGGGTACGCCATCCGACCTTGTCAGAGCGGAGCACGTCGCCGTCGTGCACCGCGACCCAATCGCCGTTCCACTCAACCGTGTCATGCCCGTGCCGTCGCCACGCCGCGACTCGACGTGACAGCACGGAAGGGTCGCTGGGTGGCGCATAGACGCCGCGGCGCACTCGCTGAATCTTGC
>JAGNOB010000103.1 GCA_017990305.1 Leucobacter sp. | reverse complement strand
GGCCCACCCCTGCAGCGTAGATGCCTTCGGGACCGGTGAGCTCACCGATGCGCTGAATCACGAACTGTGGAGACAGCAGCCCATCCGTGGTTTCGGAGTAGCCGAGCGGGAACTTCGCTTGCAGCTCGCGCAGGTGAGTCCACCAGCCGGTGGTGTCAGCGAAGTCACGGCTGAGTTTTGCTGTCGAAACTGCGGCGATGAGATCGGAGATGACCTCCGCTGCGTCGCCAACAATCGGCACGTCTGCTGCACGGATCTTGCCAATCTCGGCTGGATCGATATCGGCGTGGATGACTTTGGCTTCGGGCGCGAACTGGACGGCGCGGCCGGTCACCCGGTCGTCGAAACGCGCGCCGAGCGTGATGAGCAGATCTGACTCCTGCAACGCAAGCACGGCGGGAACCGTGCCGTGCATCCCGGGCATTCCGAGGTGCTGCGGATGTGAGTCAGGGAACACTCCGCGCGCCATGAGCGTCGTCACCACGGGGGCGCCGACAAGCTCGGCGAGCTGCAGGAGCTCCTCCGATGCCTTTGCGCGGCCAACGCCGCCTCCGACATAGAACACCGGGCGTTCGGCCTCGGCGATGAGCTCTGCTGCGGCCTGAATCTGCTTGCTGTTCGCCTTGGTAATCGGACGGTAGCCAGGCAGGTCAACGCGCGGATCCCAGACGAAGTCAAGCTCGCCCTCCTGCGCATCCTTCGTGATATCAACGAGCACGGGGCCAGGGCGACCAGTGGATGCGAGGTGGTACGCGGCTGCAATCGCGCCCGGCACCTCAGCGGCGGTCTTCACGAGGAACGAGTGCTTCGTGATCGGCATCGTGATCCCCATGATGTCGGCCTCCTGGAAGGCGTCCGTTCCCATGAGGTGCGAGAACACCTGGCCGGTGATCGCGAGCAGCGGCACCGAGTCCATGTAGGCATCAGCGATCGCGGTGACAAGGTTCGTGGCCCCGGGACCGGAGGTCGCGATCGCGACCCCGACCTTCCCGGTTGCTGCCGCGTACCCCTCGGCAGCGTGTCCCGCGCCCTGCTCGTGACGCACAAGTACGTGACGAAGGTCGTGATCCCCCATGAGCGTGTCATAGAGGGGAAGGACCGCACCGCCCGGGAGCCCGAAGACATCGGCGACCCCGAGCGCGTCAAGGCTGCGGACCACAGCCATCGCGCCGGTCATGCGTTCGCCGCGTACGCGCGGCTCTGCTGATTGACGTGGAATAGCGTTCGACTCCAAGGTCATGTTTTGCTTTCTTACGGTTATGGATGAATCGCGGATCACGGTCGGATCGGCTTGTACGCGAAACGGCGAAACTAGCCGGTGATGGCACCTTCAGATGCCGAATGCACGAGCTTCGCGTACTTCGCAAGCACGCCGCGCGTGTACCGCGGTGGAAGCGGGGCCCAGTTCGCACGTCGGGCCTCAAGCTCAGCGGGGTCTACCAGCAGATCGAGCGTTTGTGCAGCGATATCAACCCGTATCAGGTCACCGTCGTGCACGAGCGCTACTGGGCCTCCATCCGAGGCCTCAGGCGCGATGTGGCCGATACACAGGCCGGTTGTGCCGCCTGAGAATCTGCCGTCGGTCAATAGTAGTACATCTTTCCCGAGCCCCGCACCCTTGATGGCTCCGGTGATCGCGAGCATCTCGCGCATACCCGGCCCACCCTTGGGTCCTTCATAGCGAATGACGACGATATCGCCCTTGCCAATCTTGCCTTCGGTGAGGGCGTCCATGGCCGCCCGCTCGCGCTGGAAGACGCGCGCGGGGCCCTCGAAGACCTCGGCGTCGAAGCCCGCCGTCTTCACGACGGCCCCCTCGGGAGCGAGCGTGCCGTGCAGGATCGTGATGCCACCGGTCGCGTGGATCGGATCGTCGAGGTGATGGATCACCTTGCCGTCTACGGGATCCGGGTTGAGCTCGGCGAGGTTTTCAGCCATTGTCTTCCCGGTCACGGTGAGTGCGTCGCCGTGCAGGAGCCCCGCGTCGAGCAGCGCCTTGAGCACGACGGGCACGCCGCCCTGGCGATCGATGTCTGCCATGACGTACTGGCCGAACGGCTTCATGTCGGCGAGGTGCGGCACCTTCGCGCCGATACGGTTGAAGTCTTCGAGGGTGAGATCGACCTCAGCCTCGCGAGCGATTGCGAGCAGGTGCAAGACGGCGTTCGTCGACCCGCCGTACGCCATGAGCAGCGTGATCGCGTTCTCAAACGCCTTCCGGGTGAGAATGTCGCGGGCGGTGATGCCCTTTGCGATCATGTTCACGACGGCCTCGCCGGAGCGGTGCGCGAAGTAGTCGCGGCGGCGGTCGTACGAGGGTGGAGCGGCCGATCCTGGCAGGCTCATGCCGAGGGCTTCAGCGATCGAAGCCATGGTGTTTGCGGTGTACATACCGCCGCAGGCGCCCTCGCCCGGAACAATTGCGCACTCGATACGCTTCAGGTCTTCTTCGCTCATCGTTCCGGCCTTGCACGCGCCGACTGCTTCAAAGGCGTCGATGATCGTGACTTCCTTTTCAGTGCCGTCGGTGAGCTTCACCCAGCCGGGCGCAACCGATCCGGCGTACAGGAAGACCGATGCGAGATCGAGCCGGGCCGCGGCCATGAGCATGCCAGGCAGAGATTTGTCGCAGCCTGCGAGCAGCACTGAACCGTCGAGACGCTCAGCCATCATCACGGTCTCGACCGAGTCGGCAATGACCTCACGGGAAACGAGGGAGAAGTGCATTCCCTCATGCCCCATGGAGATGCCGTCAGAGACCGAAACGGTGCCGAACTGTAGCGGGTAGCCGCCGCCCGAGTGCACGCCTTCTTTGGCGCCCTGAGCAAGCCGGTCGAGGCTGAGGTTGCACGGGGTGATCTCGTTCCACGAGCTCGCGATGCCGATCTGGGGCTTGTCCCAGTCCTCATCTCCCATGCCGACAGCTCGAAGCATGCCGCGCGCGGCGGCCTTCTCAATGCCGTCAGTAACGTCGCGACTACGCGGCTTCATATCGATATCTGCCATCTCTGCCATGACTTCATCTTATGCCCTGGCAGATTCCTTCTGCGGGACGTACAACGCAATGGGCGCCCTGGTCAGTGACCAGGGCGCCCATTGAGCTGTGCGTGTGAGCGCTTACTTACCGAGCTTCGGGAGGATAGTAAACGGCAAGATGAAGCCAATCGTCGACAGGAGGAGCCCTCCAGCGAAGAGGAACAGTTCCTTGCTCATTCCGAGTGCGGGGTTAAAACCGTACGTCGCAAGCACGATGCCGCCCATTGCGAGCGCAAACGAGAAGATAAACACGACTGCCGTGATAGCGCTGACTGAGCCCTGTGAGCTCTCTTCGAACAAACCCTCGCCCTGCTTTGCCATGTCCCTGATTTCCTCCGTGGTTCAACCGATTGAGCGCGTCCATGCGCGATACTCCCAGCGTAGCCTAGACCGAGCCGCGCCGCCCGTCCGAAGCATTCCACCCATTAGGCTGGTGTCGGATGCCCCTGGGCGTCCGCACAGATCCCGCAATTTTCGCCCGGAGGTGTCACATGGCTCGGCAACGTTTTGAGGTTGGCAAGTACCTCACGAACATCGGCGTACTTGGCGCCGCAGCAGGCGTCGTCTCAACTGCGCGCCGCACAAACAACATGCCTCGCGACTGGCGCCGATTCATCGTCTGGGGCGTGTGGATCGCGGGCCTCGTACTCGCGATCTCGAGCGTCGCTATGCAGGATCGTGACGAGGAGTTCGAGGAGATCTGACCCGAGCGCAGCCCCTTGCCCAACACGGCAGGGTGCGATAGCTTGCTTCAGTTAGGTGCGTCGGGAAGTCTGGTCGACAATTCGCTTTGACCACCCCGCACCGAGGAGCCTCCGATGTCGAGCCCCATCCCCACGCCACCGATTCCGCACGCGCCAGACGCTAAGAGCCAACGGCCCCAACGCAGGCGGCTCTTCTCGTATTACAGCAAGCGCGAGATCGCCAGGATCAACAGACTGCTCCGGCGCGAGTTCTTCGGCGGCCTCATCATCATGGTCGCCGCACTCGTTGGCTTTATCGCGGCCAACTCCCCCATCGCCGATTGGTTTTTGGATCTCCGTAACTTCGAGTTCGGACCCGAAGCACTCGGTCTGAAGCTCAGCGTCGGCCACTGGGCCTCCGACGGCCTCCTCGCCATCTTCTTCTTCATGGTCGGCCTCGAGCTCAAACGCGAATTCGTCGAGGGTGATCTCCGCTCCCCCCGTACCGCGATCGTGCCGGTCGCTGCCGCGATGGGCGGCGTGCTCATCCCCGCTGGTATCTACCTTGCCGTCAACGCAGGAACGCCTACGGCGCACGGCTGGGCGATCCCCACAGCCACAGATATCGCGTTCGCCGTTGCCGTTCTCGGCCTCATCGCGCCCGGCATCAACCCTGCGCTGCGCATGTTCCTACTCACCCTCGCCGTTGTTGATGACTTCATCGCCATCGCGATCATCGCAGTCTTCTACACCGACGGCGTGAACCTCATGCCACTGCTCATCTCGATCGCCCCCGCTCTCGTATTTGCGGCGCTCGTACGCTGGCGCGGTGAGTGGTTTGCGCGGTCAAAATGGGGCGCCTGGATCATCCTGCTCCCCCTCGGCATCGTCACCTGGGCGCTGTTCTACAACTCGGGGATCCACGCGACAATCGCGGGTGTCGTCCTCGCGTTCCTCGTTCCCGTCCGCGGCAAGTCGGGTGGTGAGGTAGCTGAGACCTTGAACACGCGGTTCCAACCGCTGTCCGCATACATTGCCGTGCCCGTCTTCGCGCTCTTCGCGGCGGGTGTGCCGCTCGGGGGCGCCTCGCGCTTCCCGTTCGACACCGTCGCAATAGGCATCATGCTGGGGCTCGTCATCGGCAAGCCGCTCGGAATCACCCTGACGACGTGGCTGCTCACACGTTTCACACGTGCCACGCTGGGCGCAAACGTACGCTGGAGCGAGATTATTGGCGTGGGCGCGCTCGCTGGCGTCGGCTTCACCGTTGCCATGCTCGTCTCCGAACTGAGTTTCACAGACTCGAGCGATGTCGACACCGCGCGACTGTCGGTCATGGTCGCCTCCCTGCTCGCGGTGGCGGTCGCTGCGGCCGTACTCATGCCGGGCGCACGTCGCCGCAGGAAGGGAACGGGCGCCAGGCAACACGCCCGCGATACCAAGTAACGACACCCTGATTTGTATGGTGCTTTTCTCCCGTGCTAACGTAGTCCCTGTTGCCGAGCGCAACATGCGCCTTTAGCTCAGTTGGTAGAGCAGCTGACTCTTAATCAGCGGGTCCACGGTTCGAGCCCGTGAGGGCGCACAGATTAGCCCCGAGATCATCACGATCTCGGGGCTTTTGCGTTCCCGGGACGACGCCGTGACCGGAGCAAGGAAGCGTTGTTGAGCCCTCTGCTACGCTGATTTTGGTACCCGGCGCGCTTCGCGCAGGCCCGCGTTGTCCGCCCTGTTCGTTGAACTCTCACGGAGCCACCATGTCTGAGCAGCCTGCCGCCCCCACAGCCCACTCCGCCGATCTCGCGTTCGCGCTTGAGCTCGCGGATCTCGCAGATTCGATCGCGCTCCCCCGCTTCCGCTCAGCGGACTTGCGGATTGACACCAAGCCAGACCGCACCTTCGTCACCGACGCGGATCGCGCCGTCGAGGACGCACTCAGGCAGCGCATCGAGGAGCAGCGGCCTGATGACAGTTTCTTCGGTGAGGAATCGGGCCGGGCGGATCGCGGATCTCGCCGGTGGATTCTCGACCCGATCGACGGCACCTCAAACTTTCTCCGCGGCGTCCCCAACTGGGCGACTCTCATCGCGCTCGAGGTCGACGGCGTGCAGACCGTTGGCGTGGTCTCGGCTCCCGGGTTCGGGGCGCGCTGGTGGGCGGAGCTCGGCCACGGGGCTTGGGGGCAAGACACCGGTTCGGAGCCGCGCAGGTTGCGGGTCTCCGGTGTGAGCGAACTTGAGCACGCATCCCTGAGTTTTCAGTCAATCGAGCAGTGGCGCGAGGCCGGCTACCTCGACTCGCTGCTCGCGCTCGAACGACAGGTCTGGCGCGACCGCGCCTACGGTGACATGTGGTCGTACATGCTACTCGCCGAGGGCCTCGTCGACATCGTTGCCGAGTTCGACGTGAAGGCCTACGACCTCGCGGCGCTCGTGCCCATCGTGACGGAGGCCGGTGGCCGCTTCACCGACATCGATGGCAACGAAAGCGCCTGGAATGGCAGTGCGCTCGCGACCAATGGCGCGCTGCACGACGCCGTCGTCAAGGCCGTAGCGGCAGCCCGCAACTCACACCCCACAAACACACGAATCGAGTCGGCCCCGTGAGCACACCACGTTCCACCGCCCAGCGGCCCACCGCGGGAATCGCCGCCGGCGCGTTTCTGCTCGACGCGGCATTCGTCGTAGCGTTTGCGGCCCTCGGCCGCGGCAGCCACGAACGCGAGGCGACGCTCGCTGGTCTCTTCGAGACTGCCTGGCCGTTCCTCGCCGGCCTCGCGATCGCCTGGCTGGTGACGCTCGCGTGGCGGCGGCCGCTCGCGGTCTGGCGCACGGGTCTGCCCGTGTGGATCGGGGCCGCGGGCCTCGGACTCCTGCTGCGCGCTGTTGTCGGCCAGGGCACGGCCCTGCCGTTCGTGATCGTCGCAACGCTCACGCTCTGCGCGATGCTCGTTGGCTGGCGCCTCATTGCCGCTCTCATGCGGA
>JAGNOB010000102.1 GCA_017990305.1 Leucobacter sp. | reverse complement strand
AGCAAAGAGACCGCACAGTTTCTGCTGTACTGATTCGTGCTGCACCGCCACCAACACCTTGAAAGGTGCAAAGCGTAGACTGGCTGTATGACGCAGATGCCCCCGGAACACAACCCGAACGAGACGCCGGGTGGCGCCACGCCCGATCCCAACGCTGAGCTCCACGCTCCGCAGCAGGACGCGTCTTACGCATCTCCACAGTACGCGCCGCCTGCGCAGGGCTGGCAGCAGGAGCAGGAACAGCAGCCCAGCGGGTACCCGCAGCAGCCGGGCCAGCCCCAGCCCGGCGGCTATCCGCAGCCCGGATACGGCCAGTACGGGTATCCCGCGCCGCAGCAGTACGCGCCCGTAGTTCCGCCGATGAATGTCTTCGCGATAGTTGGATTCGTTGGCGTGTTCTTCGCCGGGATTGTCGGCGTTGTGTTCGGCCACATTGCACTGAGTAAGATCAAGCGATCGGGTGAGGGCGGACGTGGGTTCGCGCTTGCTGCTGTCATCATCGGCTACGTGCGTGTAGTGTTCACGCTGCTTGGCACGATCATGTTTTTCGCGTTCTTCGGGATATTCGGTGCCTTTTCTTCGACAGTGAGCGGCTCAAGCGATTTCGGGACGGATCCCTACGGCAACAGTGAGCACTCCGAGCGTGAGGAATCGCACGGTGAGGAGTTTTCAGAGGAGTGGAACCAGCGTTTCTCAGAGATGCCGTGGATCGGAACTGCTAACGAGGAACTCTGCACCGCGATGTTCGCACCGGAGGTGTCGATCTTCGAGGATCCTGCCGTCTATTACACGGAACTGCTCGCGGTCACGACGGACCCCGAGCTCACCGCGCTCGCCGAAAAGATGCTTGAGTTCTCGCAGACCGAAAGCCTCGACACCGCTGAGGACGCGCAGGACCGCGCGAATGCCGAGGCGGAATGGGCTGAAGCCAGCTCCGGAATGGCGATTGTCTGCATGGGAGACGATTCCGCGCGTAACTAGCTGAGCGGCGCCTCAGAACCCTGCCCGCCCTCCCAGAGCTCGGCGACGGGAATGGCTTTGCCGAGGACGCGTTCGGCGGCGCGGTGACCTGAGGAGAGCGCTGCGGTCACTGTTGCCGGGTCGTCCTCCCAGGTAGCCTCGCCCGCAAGGTGCAGGGTTGCCGAGCGGCCACTCGCTGCAACGCCGAGTATTGCCCCGCTGCCACCAAGCGGGGTTGCAACCCTTTCGTGATCCTCCGGCAGGGAGCCCACGGTCATGTACGCGTAGGACCCATGCGAGTACTCGTCGTCCTGCCAGCGAGTGATGCTCACGTGCCGTGGCTCGGGGACCTCTGGCCCGTACAGCTCGCGCAGGCCGACCATCACGGATGCGGTGATCTTCTCGTCGCTCCACGATCGTGTCTCGATGGCGCAGTCTCCCGCCGCGAAGGTGAGCAGCGTCGGCTCCCCGTGTAGCCGGGTGAGGTCGTACCAGGAATGCCACCAGCGCGCCGCGTCGCCCTGACGGCGGATCGCGTAGACATCACGATCCCAGAACTGCTCGTCAAAGTGCAGGAAGACCTTTTCGAACGCATTCATCGTGAGTCCAGCGAGTGCGCCCCTGACGGGCTCAGGAAGCGGTGGATCGAGAACGAACGACGTCGAGTGGAGCACGCCGACAGGCACCGTCACGATCACCCGATCCGCTCGGAACTTCCCGGCTGAGGTGTCGAGCTCAGCGCCATGACCACCCGTCCCAGCGCCCCAGTTGACGTGCCGCACGATGTGCGACAGCCGCACGTCGAGGCCGCGGGCCAACCCGGTCGCGAGCGCGTCGTACCCGTCGGGAAACACGACCTCGTCACCATCGATCGAGTCATCGTCGAGTCCGTGCGCGTCGAGCAGTGCGGCGTCGGCGCCGTACTGCTCCTCTGAGCGGTGGCGGAGGTACTCGGTGACGCGCGCGGCACGTTCACGGTCCCATGCTCGGTCTGCGGTCTGTGCCGTCACGGCCATCGTGGCAGCCGTCTCATACGAATGGCCTGCGGGCAGTCCGGCAATGACGGTGGCCAGGCGCTGATCCACCGCGTCGACATCAGCGATGAACGCAGCTCGTTCCGCATCGGTGAGGCGTGCTGCATCGGGTCCGTAGTAGGCAATCGGACGCCCGCCCGCCTGGTAACCGCCGACGGTGAACTCGACCATGCGCATACGGAACGCGGTTGCAGCGGCGTGCACTGCGCTGCCGGTGATGCCGTGGATCCAAGAGCCGCCGAGGTCCGTGATGCGCCCGCCTGCCCGCTCGGTGTGCAGTCGGCCCCCGATCCGGTCGCGCGCCTCGAGTACCGCAACACTGTGACCTGCACGTGCGAGCAGTCGAGCCGCAGTGAGCCCAGAAACGCCTGCGCCAACGATGAGGGTATCGAAGTGTTCCATCTGCCTCAGAGCCCGGCAACCGCGCGGCCAGCGGCGCGACCCGAGAACAAGCAGCCACCGAGGAATGTCCCCTCGAGTGCGTTGTAACCGTGCACGCCGCCCCCGCCGAAGCCTGCGACCTCGCCCACAGCGAAGAGACCAGGCACGGGGGATCCGTCTGGCCCGAGCGCGCGTGACGACAGATCGGTCTGCACGCCGCCGAGAGTCTTTCGGGTGAGCACATGCAGCTTGATGCCGACGAGCGGGCCGGCAGCCGGATCGAGGAGTTTGTGCGGTTTCGTTGTGCGGGCAAGGCGGTCGCCGAGATAGCGTCGCGAGTTGTGGACGCTCATTGCCTGCGCGTCTTTTGAAAATGGGTTGTCGAATTCGGCGTCTCTGGCCCGCACGACCTCCGCAACGTCAGCCGCGTCGAGGAGGGGCTCGTCGGTGAGCGCGTTCATTTTCTCGACAAGCTCGGCGACGGAGTCAGCGGTCACGAAGTCGGCCCCGCGATCGATGAATGCCTGCACGGGGCCAGGCGCCCCCTTACCGAGGCGCGTCTTCATGAGGAGCTTTTTGTCGCGGTGGGTGAGATCGGGGTTCTGCTCTGACCCTGACAGCGCGAACTCCTTCGCGGCTATTCTGCTTGACACGATGAACCAAGAGTGGTCGTGCCCCTCGAGGCCGGGGAGAGTACGCAGCAACTTCAGCGTACCGAGCGTGTCGTGGCCTGGCAGCCCCGGCGCGGGAAGCCTGCGCCCGAGCGCATCGAGCCAGAGCGGCGACGGGCCTGGGAGCACTCGAATCGCGTGGCCCGGCCAGACCGGATACCAGTTCTTGATGCCCTCCGTGTAGTGCCACATTCGATCCTGATTGACGAGCCGGGCGCCGGCGCTCGCGGTGATGTCGATCATGCGACCATCGACGTACGCAGGGACGCCGGTGACCATTTCGCGCGGTGCTGACCCGAGACGTTCTGGCCAGTGCTTGCGAACGAGGTCATGGTTGCCGCCGATTCCGCCGCTTGCAACGATGACAGCGTTCGCCCGCAATTCGAAGTCGCCGGCCGCCTCGCGGTTCGAGGGGACGCCGCGGTCACCGTGTGCGGGGGCAAGGAGCGTGCCGCGAACTCCAACAACCGCGCCGTCTTCGGTGATGAGCTCGTCGACGCGGTGCCGGTGTTTGATCGTGGTGAGTCCGGACGCAACGGCCTCGTGCGCTGCTGCGATGAACGGTGCGACGACGCCGGTACCGGTGCCCCACGCGACGTGGAACCGGGGTACCGAGTTGCCGTGCCCGGTCGCGGTGAGATCCCCGCGCTCCGCCCAGCCGACCATCGGTGTGAGCTCGATACCGAGCTCACGAAGCCACTCGCGCTTTCCACCGGCGGCCCACTCCACGTACGCCCGACCCCAGCGTGACGCCCAGTCGTCCTCTGGCCGCTCGCCATCGAAACGATCCCACTGGGCGCTGCCTTGCCAGTCCTGCCAGGCGAGCTCGAAGGAGTCTTTCACGCCGAGCCGGCGCTGTTCGGGGGAGTCGACGAGGAAGAGCCCGCCGAACGACCACCACGCCTGACCGCCGAGATCCTGCGGCCCCTCCTGGTCGAGGATGATGGTGCGCAACCCTGCGCGAAAGGCCTCGCGGGCCGCGACGAGCCCGGAGAGACCAGCCCCTACGACAATGACATCAGCGTCCATGCAGCCATGCTACGCGCCGGTGCTGCCTTCTGCGAATGTGTTGACGCGTTCCTGACCTGACAGCTCCTGAATGGCGGTCATCATGCGCTCTGTTACCTCACGGCGAGCGAGCCCGCCCGGCAGGCCCGCGAGGTCGTCGAGCATCAGAGGAGCCCCAAAGTGGATACGGATCGGTTGCCGTTTGCCTGTGACCGGATCGCGGAGCTCACGGTTTGTGCCGAGGATCCCGACAGGCACAACCGTGGCACCCGTCTCGAGAGCGAGCCACGCGGCCCCGCTCTTACCGCGGTAGAGCCTCCCGTCGCGCGAGCGGCTACCCTCGGGAAACACGACGAAGACGCTGCCGTGCGCGAGCACGTCTCGTCCGGCGTCGAGCGCTGCTTGGGCCGCGCTCGACGCACCACGGTGTACTGGGACGGCACCGATGCCGGTAAAGAACCAGCGTCCGATGGGGCTGGAGAACAGCGAGGCCTTTGCCAGGAACTGGACCTTGCGGGGTGTGAACGACGGGATGAGCACAGTGTCGAGCATCGAAAAATGATTGCTCACGAGCAGCACGGCGCCGCTCCTCGGGAATGATTCGCGGCCGGTGACGTGTGGTCGGTACAGCAGCCAGAGCACTGGTTTCAGGATCGCCCGACCGATGTAAAACACGATGCCGGGGCGGGCCGGCTTTGCAGCTGAAGTCACTGCAAAAGCATAGCCTCAACGGTGACGGCGCACGGCGCGGGGCCAGGTCAGTCTGGCGTGTTCGCGGTGCTCACGTGCGGGTACAGCGGATCCCGCGACTGGAAGTCGAGAATCGCCGGGTTCACGATGACCCCGTCTCGGATCTCAATTGCGTTCGCGATTGTCGCATCGCGATCCCAAGCCTCCTGGCCCGCCATCACCGTGTCGAGGAACGGCAGCAGCGCAGCGCTGTTCTCCCAACTTGCCGAGTTCCAGAGGTATGAAGGACTGTGGTCGACAGCGTAGTAGGTCACCCCGTGGTCGAGCTGGAACGTTGGCTCCGCGAACGATGTCGGTCGCGCCCACGCGAAGCCCATACCCTCGTCGCACGATACATCGACGATGAGGCTGCCCTGCCTGAACTCTCGCAGATCCTCGTCGCAGAGGTAGGTCACCGGTGCGTTCGGATCTTGGAGCACGCAGTTGACGACAATGTCGCTCTCGCTGAGGAACGAAGCGAGCGGGACCGTGCCCGATTCGCGGGTGACCTCGCGAATCAGCGGGCCTACGGAATAGTCGACGTGCACCATCTCGACCGAGTGGATCGGCGAGGCGACCGCTGCAACCTCGCGGCTCGTCAGCACTCGCACGTCAGAGATACCGTGAGCGGAGAGCGCCGTGACCGCGCCGCGGGCGGTCGCCCCGAACCCGATCACGGTGGCGCTCAGCCGTCGCCCATAGTTGCCTGTCACGCCCTGGAGTTGCAGCGCGTGGAAGACTGAACAGTAACCCGCGAGCTCATTGTTCGTGTGGAACACGTGCAGGTTGAACGACCCGTCCTCGTGCCAGTGGTTCATCTGTTCGAAAGCGATAAGCGTGAGCTGCCTGTCGATTGCGAGCTGCGTGAGCTCTGCGTCTTGCACGCAGTGCGGCCACCCCCAGAGCGTCTGGCCCGCGCGCATGGCGCGGAGATCCGCGTGCTGCGGCTTCGGGATGAGCACAATGTCAGACGAGGTGAGTGCCTCCTCCCTGCTCGCGACCCGCGAGAACTGCGCGGCGAGCTCTTCATCGGTCACGCCGAAACGGAGCCCGTACCCGCTCTCGACGGTGATCCTGGCGCGGAGTTCCGGTGGGATCCGCTCGAAGTGATCCGGGTGAATGGGAACACGGTGCTCGTCTGGCTTGAGTGAGCTGCCGATTAAGCCGAGAGTTGCCCCGAGCGGTGAGAGTGCGGGGGAAGGTTGATCGTGCTGCGCGTTCATGACGTCCGTTCGCAGGGCCGCCGTGGCCCCTCTCCCGTCAACGTACCCGCACGAGATGTGCGACATTCAGGCGTGCAGTGCGTGACCGTGCATGCTCATCGGGCCTGGCGCTCGGCGCTCAGCGCGCATAGTCGGGTGCAGCGGGCAGCCCGAAAAATTCCTCGAGCGTGAGAATACCCTGCTGCCGGAGCTCGTTCGCGAGTTCCTCGCCGACGTAGCGGTAGTGCCACGGCTCGTAGAAATAGCCGGTCACGCCCTCGTAGCCGTCGGGGTAGCGCATCGTGAAACCGAACTCAGCAGCATGCTCTTGAAGCCACTTTCCCGCATCGGTCTCTGCGAAACAAGTGTCGAGCGTGCAGGCATCGTTGCCAGCAAAGTCTGCGGTGAGCCCCGTCTGATGCTCGGAGTGCCCCGGACGAGCGGAAGTGGTGTCAGCGTAAGCCTCGCCCTGGTTCGCGACAAAATTTCCATACACCTTGACCTGCATGTCGTAACTACGGAACGCACTCACCACATGGACCTCCACCCCGTCGGCTGCTGCAGCCGCGACCATGCGCTCGGTAGCGAGCGCTGCAACTGAGCGGAGGGGCTGGCCGTTCGTGTTTACGACGTTCTGGGAAACAAGATCGTCAGGCGTGTACGTTTGCGGGTCTAGCGGCCGAAGCTTGTTCGTGATGACCCAGATCGAGTCAGGGGCTTCAAGCGAGTGCGCAC
>JAGNOB010000101.1 GCA_017990305.1 Leucobacter sp. | reverse complement strand
GCGCGCCACTCGACGGTAGCGAGCGAGTCTCCACTCAACGAGCATCTACAGCTCGCCCGCGGTGCTGGGTCTTCGCGGAAGGGCGTGTTTCTCCGGGCGGAGACGATGCATGCCCATTTTGGGTACCTGGAGGAGATCGAGGGCGGGCCACCCGGAGCTGCGGGGCGCTACAACTATCAGAGTCACGGGGAGTCCTTCCTTGACTTCATCGAGGCGCGCGCCCGCATTCCCGGATTGTGGGTGTTTGACGAGCCGGAGTCGGCGTTGTCGTTTACGAGCTCCCTTCAGTTGCTCGCACACATGAGCGAGCTCGTCGCGGCCGGGTCTCAGGTGATCCTGTCAACGCACTCACCGATCCTTGCGGCCGTGCCTGGCGCTGATATCTACGAGCTCGGGTCGTGGGGCATGCGGCGCAGCGCCTACGAAGACCTGGAAATGGTCGACAGTTGGCGACGGTTTATGGCAGCCCCTGAGCGCTATCTCAGGCACCTGGAGTAGCGAAAAACCAGAATTCAGCATAAACTTGAGTCACATACACTCAAGTTTGCGATTTGGTGCACCTGCGTCGAATCGCACAGCCCGCTCATCACGAAAGGACACCATGCAGGCAAACTGGCAGCCAGCCGAAGGCGAAGGCAAAGAAAGTGCGCTCGAGCAGTTCGGCGTGAACCTCACCGAGGTCGCCCGCTCGGGCAAGCTCGATCCCGTGATCGGGCGCGATAGCGAAATTCGGCGTGTGAGCCAGGTGCTCACGCGCCGCACGAAGAACAACCCGGTACTCATCGGTGAGCCGGGCGTCGGCAAGACAGCCGTCGTCGAAGGCCTCGCTCAGCGCATTGTTGCTGGCGACGTCGCAGAGTCCCTTAAAGGCAAGGAGCTCATCTCGCTCGACATCTCCGCGCTGATCGCTGGCGCGAAGTACCGGGGCGAGTTTGAAGAGCGCATGAAGGCCGTACTCGCAGAGATCAAAGAGTCTGACGGCGAGATCATCACCTTCATCGATGAGCTGCACACGCTCATGGGCGCTGGCGGCGGCGAGTCCTCAGTCGCGGCATCCCAGATGCTCAAGCCGATGCTCGCCCGTGGCGAGCTACGTCTCATCGGTGCGACCACGCTCGACGAGTACCGCGAGTACATTGAGAAGGACGCGGCGCTCGAACGCCGCTTCCAGCAGGTGTACGTCGGGGAGCCGTCTGTCGAGGACACCGTCGGTATTCTTCGTGGGCTGAAGGAGCGCTACGAGGCGCATCACAAGGTGACGATTGCCGACTCCGCGCTGATTGCGGCAGCCTCGCTGTCGAACCGGTACATTACGGCCCGCCAGCTTCCCGATAAGGCGATTGATCTGATCGACGAGGCCGCGTCGCGACTTCGCATGGAAATCGACTCCGCGCCGCTCGAAATCGACGAGCTGCGCCGCGCCGTCGATCGGCTCAAGCTCGAGGAGCTCGCGCTGAAGAAGGAAAAGGACGAGGCCTCCAAGGAGCGGCTCGCGAAGCTGCGCGAGGATCTCGCAGACAAGCAGACCGAGCTTGCAGGGCTCGAGGAGCGTTGGGAGAAGGAGCGCGCGACCCTGAACCGCGTTGGCGCGCTGCGCGAGCAGCTAGACCAGACGCGCATGGACGCCGAGCGTGCGCAGCGTGAGGGCAATCTCGAGCGCGCTTCGAAGCTGCTGTACGGGGAGATCCCCGTCATCGAGAAAGAACTCGCCGCTGCTGAAAGCGCTGAGGCGACGGCGAGCGAGAGCGGCGACGCCCGCATGGTGAACGATCAGGTCACTGATGAGGACATCGCTGGCGTGGTGGCTGCGTGGACCGGAATCCCCGTCGGCCGCCTCATGCAGGGCGAGACGGAGAAGCTGCTTGCGCTCGAGCGCGAGCTCGCCAAGCGCGTCGTAGGGCAGCAGGAGGCGGCGGAGGCTGTCGCCGATGCCGTGCGGCGCACGCGCGCCGGAATCGCAGACCCGAACCGCCCGACTGGCTCGTTCCTCTTCCTCGGCCCGACCGGTGTTGGCAAGACCGAGCTCGCGAAGGCACTTGCCGAGTTCCTCTTCGACGACGAGCACGCGATGGTGCGCATCGACATGAGCGAGTACGGGGAGAAGCACTCGGTGTCCCGGCTCGTCGGCGCCCCTCCCGGGTACGTCGGCTACGAGCAGGGTGGCCAGCTCACCGAGGCCGTGCGCAGGCGGCCTTACTCGGTCGTGCTGCTTGACGAGGTCGAGAAGGCGCACCCCGAGGTGTTCGACGTGTTGCTGCAGGTGCTCGATGATGGCCGGCTCACCGACGGCCAGGGGCGCACAGTCGATTTCCGCAACACGATCCTCATCCTCACCTCGAACCTCGGCAGCCAGTACCTCGTCGACCCCGACATGGCCTGGAGCGACAAGGTCGAGGCGGTGCAGGAAACCGTGCGTCGGGCGTTCAAGCCCGAGTTCGTGAACCGGCTCGATGAGATGGTGATCTTCCACCCGCTCTCCGTCGACGCGCTTGCGCAGATCGTTGAGATCTCGATCGACAGGCTGCAGGAACGGCTCGCTGAGCGGCGGCTCACGCTGGCGGTCACTCCCGAGGCGCGAGCGTGGCTCGCGCAGCGCGGCTACGACCCCGTGTACGGCGCCAGGCCGCTCCGTCGGCTCATGCAGCGCGAGATCGATGACAGGCTCGCGCGCGGCATTCTGGGCGGCGAGATCCGTGACGGAGACGTCGCGCGGATCGATGTGGCACCGAGTGGGGAGGAGCTCGTGTTGCTCCCCGCCGGGCCGACGCAATAATTATCACAAAACGGTAACGTAGTTCGATAGGGTGAGGGGCACCGCGCGAAGTTGCGCAGAGTGAGGAGCCCCAGATGCATCGCATTCCCCGCACACCGGCTGTGCCCCTCCCCACCCGACGAGGCCGATTGGCGTTCCACGCAGCGCTCTTCGTGCTCTCCCTCGTCGCGAGCATCGGGTCGAACCCCTACGCTGCAAACGCCAGCACGCTGCAGCTGCACGGCGCGCTCAGCCGGACGGAGAGCTTCGGGATCATCTCCCACCGCGGCGCCGCAGCGCTCGCCCCGGAGAACACGCTCGCGGCGATGCGACTCGCCTTCGAACAGGGAGTCGACTTCGTCGAGGCCGACCTGCACCTCACCGCAGACGGCGTGCCCGTGCTCATGCACGATCCAACGCTCGACCGCACCACGACCGGCCGCGGCACCGTCGCCTCCCACTCGCTCGACCAGCTTCGAGCGCTCGACGCTGGCTCCTGGTTTGGCAGCGAGTTCGCGGGCGAACCCGTGCCCACGCTCGAGGAGTTCCTTGACGAACTCGCCCCGACCAACAGCCGCGCGCTTATCGAGTTGAAGGGTACGTGGAGCGACGAGCAGGTGGCGAACGCCGTAGCCATGCTGCAGGAGCGGTACCTCGTCGACCGGGTCGCTTTCGAATCGTTCGAGGTCGAGAACCTCGAGCGGCTCGCACAGCTCGCACCCGAGTACGCGCGGGTGATGCTCACGCGCGACTGGGGACGCGACACACTGGAGACCGCGATCGCGCTGAAGGTCTCAGCGATTGGCGCACGCAACAAGGTCTTCGAACGCGACTTCGAGCTCATCGATGAAGCGCGCGTGCTGGGTATCGGCACGATGGTCTACACGTTGAACACCGAAAAGCAGTGGGCGAAAGCGAGGTCGCACGGCATCGACCTCGTCATCACAGACGACCCGGTTTCACTGGAAGCTTGGAGAGGGGATTTCAGCGGCGAGGTGTAGCGTCGAACGTAGTGCGCTGTCGCGCCGCTGACGAAGGAGATGCATGTCGAAGAGTGTTCGTATCGGTCAATCTGAGTTGGCGGTCGCGCCGCTCTCGCTTGGGGCAAACGTATTCGGTTGGACAGCCGACCGTGAGGCGTCGTTCGCTGTGCTCGACGGGTTCGTCGCTGGCGGCGGCGACTTCGTTGATTCGGCCGACGGCTATTCGGCGTGGGTGCCAGGCAACTCGGGCGGCGAGTCCGAGACGATTATCGGCGAATGGCTTGCAGCGCGCGGCTCGCGCGAGTCCATCACGATCGCGACGAAAGTCTCGACCCACCCCGAGTTCCTCGGGCTTGGGGCGGAGAACATTCGCGCAGCTGCCGATGCTTCACTTGGGCGCCTCCAGACCGACAGGATCGACCTGTACTACGCGCACTTCGATGACGCGGATACACCGCTTGAGGAGACAGTTGCGGCGTTCTCCGGGCTCGTGGACGCAGGGAAGATCCGCGCTATCGGTGTTTCGAACTACAGCGCCGAGCGCGTCGCGGAGTGGTTCCGGATCGCGCGGGAGGGCGGCTACCACCTGCCTGTCGCCCTACAGCCGCACTACAACCTGCTCGAGCGAGACTTCGAGACCAACGGACTGCGTGCGGTCGCCGAAACCGAGCAGCTCACGGTGTTCCCGTACTTCGGGCTCGCCAAGGGCTTCCTCGCCGGTAAGTACCGCGACGAGAGTGCGGCGCAGGCCGCTGGCGCGAGCCCGCGTGCTGGCCAGGCTATGAGCTACCTTGACGACCGGGGCCGCAGCGTGTTGGCTGCACTCGACGCGGTCGCCGCGACACACGGTGTCGAAGTTGCGACTGTCTCGCTCGCGTGGCTTCGCCAGCAGCAGACGATCGGTGGACCGATCGCGAGCGCCCGCACGACCGACCAGCTCCCGGCGCTGCTTGCAGCTATGACGCTTGACCTCAGCGATGCCGAGGTGGAGCAGCTGTCAGCCGCGGCCGAGCTGAACGTCACCGGCTAGCCGCTGCCGCAGTGCGGCGCGGCCGGCGCTGATGCGTTAGGCCGTGCCGTAGAGACGGTCGCCTGCGTCGCCGAGGCCAGGCACGATGTACGCGTGCTCGTCGAGCCCCTCGTCGAGGGCGCCGAGCACGAGCGTCACATTGCGGTCGCCAGCTGCCTTCTCCATGAGTGCGACGCCCTCTGGCGTGCCGAGGATGCAGATCGCGGTGATGTCGTCCGCTCCGCGCTCGAAGAGGAAGTCGATTGCCGCGGCGAGCGAGCCGCCCGTGGCGAGCATCGGATCGAGCACGAAGCACTGGCGGCCAGCGAGCGAGTCGGGGAGGCGCTCAGCGTAGGTCGTCGGTTCGAGCGTTTCCTCGTCACGAACCATACCGAGGAAGCCGACCTCTGCGGTGGGGATGAGCGTCACCATGCCCTCGAGCATGCCGAGACCCGCGCGCAGGATCGGCACGATGAGCGGCAGCGGCTCGCTCAGGCGTACGCCAGTCGTTTTGGCAACTGGCGTCTGGATCTCGATGGGATCGACGCGCACCTCGCGGGTGGCCTCGTACGCGAGAAGCGTCATGAGTTCCTCAACGAGGAGGCGGAACGTGGGCTGCGGCGTCTTCACGTCGCGCAGCACCGTCAGTTTGTGTGTGATCAGTGGATGATCTGCAACGAAGACTCGCATGGGCCTATTCTATTGCCGTGACCACCATCCCTCCATCACCAGACGAGCATCTCGCTATGGCGGACGCCCTTGCAGAGGCCCGTCTGGCTGCCAGTGAAGGGGAAATCCCGGTCGGAGCGGTTGTGCTCGGCCCCGATGGCAGCGTGATCTCGACGGGTCGAAACGCGCGCGCGGCGAGTCTCGACCCCACCGGCCATGCGGAAGTGCTCGCGATTCGGCGCGCCGCGGCCGAGCTCGGCGACAGGTATCTTGAGGGCTGCACTCTCGTCGTCACACTGGAGCCGTGCACGATGTGCGCCGGCGTGATCCTCGCGGCGCGCGTGCCGCGCGTCGTCTTTGGTGCGTGGGATGAGAAGGCGGGCGCCGTTGGCAGCGTCTACGACCTGCTGCGGGACGGCCGACTGCCGCACCCTGTGCCGGAGGTTGTCGCTGGCGTGCGCGCGGAGGAGTGTGCTGAGCTGCTCGCCGACTTCTTCACTGAGCGGCGCTAGCCACCCGTTCGCTCGCGCCGCTCACGCGAGGTGACGCGCAGGCCCGAGGCGATGAGCCGGCGCACCAGCTCGTGCCCGCTCACGTGGGTCGCACCTGCCGCGATGAGCGCGGCGTGCATGTCGGCAGGCACGTCGTAATGATCGACGTCGAAACCGCGCCGAGGGATCCCGTTCGCCGCAGCAAACACGTGGAGTTCCTCGAGGTTGTCGTCACTCACGAGGTGCGCCCACATCTTTCCGTGCGCGGGCCAGCGCGGGTCGTCGATGAGCACCATCGCGGCGTCCAGCCCCTAGTCGCTCGACAGCATGACGATCGAGCTCGTCGTCGGCGTCGGCAGGTCGGGATCGAGCCAGACGTCTGGCTCGATGTAGATGACGCGAGCCGCGGGGACCGCGGCGCGGATCCTCCGCTCAGCCATGTTGATGATGACTGACACCTCGCCCATCGTTGTCGACGCTGGCAGCGATACCTTCGCGCCGACCATGAGTTCGTCGGGCCCGAGGTAGAGCGTCTTCATGTGGATGATGCGGTTGATCTCTTTCGCATCGCCGAGCGCCAGCTGGATCTTCTGTACATCCTCTGCCGTGGCACCCTCGCCGACGAGCAGGCTCTTCGTTTCGATCCCGATGATGACGGCGACCGCGATGAGGAGCGCGCCGATGAGAATGGTTGCTGCCGCGTCGAAGACCGTATTGCCCGTGATCGCGGTGAGGCCGACACCGAGGAACGCGAATACGAGGCCGACGAGCGCGGCGAAGTCTTCGAGCAGGATGACGGGGAGTTCGGGTGACTTCGACCGCTTGATGAACGTCAGCCAGCTTGTGG
>JAGNOB010000100.1 GCA_017990305.1 Leucobacter sp. | reverse complement strand
CTTCTTGCAGCTCATTGGCTTGGACGCACCCGACGTCACCATTCCTTCCAACGAGCGTGAAGTCGCCGGCAGCCCGACCTTTGGGGAGCTGCTGCTGTCGCAGGCCCGGGGCGATGCGAGCGTGCTGCGGGACCGAGGCAGAGCGGTTGTCACTGTGGAAACTGCAGACATTCGCGGGTTTGTGCGCGATCTCCTCGCAGCCATCTGAGCGGCGAGGCTCGCAGGCGAAGCGCGAGGGCCCTGAACCGGTTATGCACCGGTCGAGGGCCCTCGCTGACTCCTGGCGGCTAGCAGCCGCTATCCGGGTCTACACGAGGTCAGTCCGTGTCTGTGCATAGTCCTCGAACCAACGGAGCGCATCCGGCTGGTCAGTGGAATCGATCGAGCCGATGGCGGCGGGGTCTGCCCCGAGGAGGATGCGCTTAATCGGAACCTCCATTTTCTTCCCAGTGCGGGTGCGCGGCACTGCCGGCGTGAGGATGATCTCGTCTGGAACGTGATGCTTTGAGGCGCGCGACGCGATGGCCTGCTTGATGCGGTCCACCGACGCGGCCTCTTCCCAGTGTTCAGACGGGACGACGAAGATCGGCATCCAGTAGTCGCCGTCGGGCCTGTCGATGCCGACAACGAGCGAGTCGAGCACATCTGGGAGCGCTTCGACGGCATCGTAGATCTCGGCGCTACCGAGCCGAATTCCACGGCGGTTCAGTGTGGCATCGGAGCGTCCGTGCATGATCACCGTGCCGCGTGACGTGAGCGTGATCCAGTCGCCCTGACGCCATACACCGTCGTACGTTGAGAAGTAGGCGTCGTGGTATCTGCTTCCGTCTGCGTCATCCCAGAATTTCACCGGCATTGAGGGCATCGGCTGGGTGATGACCATCTCCCCCTCTTGATCGACAATGGGAGTGCCCGCATCGTCCCAGACCTCAAGCGCGACGCCGAGCGTTCGTGCGCTGATCTCCCCATCCCACACCGGAGATATGGGAGACCCGCCAACGAACCCGCCAACAACGTCGGTGCCGCCGCTCACGGAGCTGACCGGCACGCGGTCGCCAAATACTGAGCGGATCCACTGGTTCGCGGTCGCCGGGAGCGGCGAACCAGTGCTCGAGATGAGGCGCAGGCTCTCGCAGGCGGGAATCTTGACTTGGGACGCAGCGGTAGCGAGGATTTGGCCAGGGCTCGTGCCGAAGATGTTTACCCTGTGACGGTCCACCAGTTCCCACAGGCGGGCAGCGGACGGGTAGAGGGGATCGCCGACGTAGAGTACCGCAGTGGCGCCAAACAGCAGACTGCTGACCTGGATATTCCACATCATCCAGTTAGGTGTCGTGTACCAGAAGAACGTCTCCCCCGGCCGGAAATCGGAGTGCAAGCCGAGTGACTTCAACTGTTCGAGGAGCACGCCGCCGTGGCCGTGGACGATGCCCTTCGGCTTGCCAGTAGTGCCCGAGGTGAACAGCACCCAGAGCGGGTGCGCGAACGGAACGGGAACGGTTGTGAAGGGACCCTCGCCTCCGGCGGCGATTGCCTCGTCCCACGACACGCTCGACGACAGAGCTGAGGTCGACTCGAGTGTCGGCACGACAATCGTGTGCTCCACGGAACCAAGCAGTTCGCGAAGCGCCTCGGCCTCGCTGGTGCGATCGAACGTGTTGCCGCGAAACGCATAGCCAGTTCCGGTGACAAGTACCTTGGCGTCAAGCTGCCCGAGACGGTCAGCGGCCGCGGGAGCGTTGTAATCGATGCCTGTCTGCGACCATATCGCACCGATGCTCACGGTTGCGTAGAAGGCGACAATACCTTCGTAGCAGTTCGGAAGGTACCCGATCACCCTGTCCTCTGCTTCGACCCCCAACTCGCGGAGGTATCGCGCCAGCGCGGACACGTCAGCGCGGAGCTGCTGGTAGGTGTGCGTTTCACTTCGTTCGTCTTCGTACTCAACGATGACAGCTGCCTGCTCATCCTTGCCGATACGCAAGCGATCAGCGAAATTCAGGGTCGCACCTTCGAACCAGACGGCATCTCGCACCCCGGAACCACTGAGTACCGATCGAGGCGGAGTGACAAAGCCGACCTCGAAGAACTCGGCGACACCGTCCCAGAAGGCTTCGGGTTCGGCAACTGACCATCGCTGGAGCAGGTCGTAGTTCGTGACAGCTTCGGGGTCGAGCCCCTTGTGTTCGACAAGCCATCTGGCGAGTGCTGTGATCTGTGACTGCTCGACGACCTGCGGGTCCGGTGTCCACTGGGGCTGCGACATTGCTACCTGCCACTTCTTTGTAGGGATTCTCTTGTCACTCTAAACTAGCGCAACTCGCTGTCGGCCGGCCCAGCCGCCTTGTCCTGCCGACACCCACGGTGCCCTCCCGGTGTGGCAGTCGGAGAACGCAAAATGGCTGTGCCCCGGAAAATATCCGGGGCACAGCCATCTGCGTCTGAGGCGCTAGGCCGAGAGCTTTGCGGTACCGCGACGCTGGCGAAGCTTCAACAGAGCAGCCTCGAGCAACTCCTCAGCCTCCTCCGGCGTACGACGCTCCTTTACGTATGCGAGGTGCGTCTTGTATGGCTCGTTCTTAGCGAGCTCCGGCGGATTCTTCTGATCCTGACCAGCCGGAAGACCGGTCGTGGGCGAATCAATCTGCTCGGGAATATCTTCGTCTGCGACCTCGGCCGCAAAGTAACGGACGGTCTCGTTGCCGAGCGCGTCCCAGTAGGAGATCTTCTTGCGTTCTGCGCGCACGCCGTGATCCATTTCGCCCATGGGGCCGGATCCGACGCGTGCACCGCGAATGGCGTTACTGCCTGCCACGGGTGACCTGCTTTCGAGAAATGCTAGATAAGCGTGAAACGATCGATGAGGCCAATGCCCACGATCGAGAAAAACCACACGAGTGACACGATCACTGTGAGGCGGTTGAGGTTGCGCTCCGCGACACCGGACGACCCGAGGCTTGACGTAACACCGCCACCGAACATGTCAGAGAGCCCACCACCGCGACCCTTGTGCAAGAGCACGAACAGGATGAGGAGGAGACTCGTGAGCACGAGGAGCGAGATCAGAGCGATCTTCAGTACGAGCAAGATAGGTGCCTTTCGGAGCGAGGCGCAGTAAGTCAGCCTCTAGTATACCCGCTAAACAGGAATTAGCTGCCAAGCCGGGTCGCGTGTGAGCAGACCTGCTGTTAGACGGTGACGTGCTTAGTGAACTGGGCGATGCGGCTGAACTCGTCGACCTTGAGGCTCGCTCCGCCAACAAGTGCGCCATCGAGGTTCGGCTGCTTCAGGTACGAGGCAACGTTTTGGCTTGCGACTGATCCGCCGTAGAGGACGCGAGTGCGGTCAGCGACTGCGTCGCCGCGCTCTGCGCGGAGTACCTCGCGTAGCGCCCGTCCGACCTCCTCGGCTTGCTCTGGCGTGGCCGGGTCTCCGCTGCCAATTGCCCAAACAGGCTCGTAGGCCACTACGATCTCGGCATCAGCTGGGAGGTGAGTGAATGCAGCGGTGAGCTGCTGCACGGGAATCGCCGCTGCGCCGTGCTCCTCAAGATCCGCAGCCGTCTCGCCAACGCAGATGACGGGAATCATGCCTGCGTTGGTCGCGGCGCGTGCCTTCAGGCCTACGGTCTCGTCGTTCTCTCCGTGACCTCCACGGCGCTCTGAATGGCCAACGATGACGTAGCGGGTGTCGAGCTTCTTGAGCATGGAGGCAGAAATGTCTCCGGTGTAGGCGCCCGACTCGTGAGGTGAGACATCCTGCGCGCCAAGGGCGACCGGGAGCTTGTCGGCTGACAGCAACGTCTGCACTGACCGGAGGTCTGTGAAGGGCGGGAACACTGCGACCTCAACGTCGGCATAATTGTGCTGTGCGTCTTTCAAGCTCCACGCGAGTTTCTGCACGAAGGCGATGGCCTGCAGGTGGTCGAAGTTCATCTTCCAGTTGCCCGCGATCAGCGGGGTGCGCTTCACGAGCGGTGCCTGCGTGGGCTCTTGCTGAGTTGCTGCGTCGTTCATACGAGGACCTCCAGTCCTGGCAATGACTTGCCTTCAAGGAATTCGAGGCTTGCGCCTCCGCCGGTCGAGATGTGACCAAAGTCTTCGTCGGCGAAGCCGAGTGCACGAACGGCTGCCGCGGAGTCTCCGCCGCCAACGACGGTGAAGCCGGCAGTTTCCGTGAGCGCGCGGGCGACGGTGCGAGTGCCCTCCGCGAAGGCGGTCATCTCGAACACACCCATCGGGCCGTTCCAGAAGACCGTCGAAGACTCGGCGATCACGGCGGCGAAGGCTGCTGCCGAATCCGGGCCGATGTCGAGCCCGAGCCCGGCAGCACCGAAGCTGCTTGCCTCGATCTCGTCGGCTTGCACAATCTCGTGTGCTGCGTCGGCAGCGAAGGCCTCTGCAACGACGATGTCTGTGGGGAGTACGATGCGGACACCGCGCTCCGTGGCGGTCTTGAGGTACCCGCGTACGGTGTCGAGCTGGTCCTCTTCCAGGAGGCTCGCGCCGACGGGGTGCCCCTGCGCGGCGAGGAATGTGAACACCATACCTCCGCCGATAAGCAGCGTGTCGACCCTATCGATCAGGTGGGCGATGACACCGAGCTTGTCGGAGACCTTCGACCCGCCAAGTACGACAGCGTACGGACGCTCAGCCTTTTCAGTGAGGCGCTCAAGTACTTCGAGCTCCGCAGCAACGAGGCGACCGGCGGCACTCGGCAGGAGCTTTGCGAGATCGTAAACGCTTGCTTGCTTGCGGTGCACCACGCCGAATCCGTCTGAGACGTAGGCGTCGCCAAACGACGCGAGCTGCGTAGCAAAGGCGTGGCGTTCGGTCTCGTCTTTGCTGGTTTCGCCCGGATTGAACCGGAGGTTTTCGAGGAGCACAACGTCACCGTCTGCCAGCCCGGCAACGGCGGCGGAGGCGGCTTCGCCGACGGTCTCGTCGACGAAGCCGACCTCAGTGCCCAGGAGTTCTGCCATGCGCGCCGCCACCGGACGGAGCGAGTACTGCTCGTCTGGTTCGCCCTTCGGCCGACCAAGGTGGCTAATGAGCACGATTCGCGCTCCGGCTTCGCGCAGCTCACGGATAGTGGTGAGCGAGGCGCGGATCCGCCCGTCGTCGGTGATTGTCTTCACGCCGTTCGCATCTGTGGCGAGCGGCACGTTGAGATCACATCGGACAATTACTGTTTTCGACCCGAGTGGGCCGAGCGAATCGAGAGTGCGCATGGTTCCTTAGAGTGAGCTGTGCTTGATCTTGCCGGAGGCTTAGATCAGGCCGGGCGTCTGGCTACGAGCGGTTTCAAGGCGCTTCGCAACGTCCTGCCAGTTCGCGATGTTCCAGAATGCCTTCACGTAATCGGCGCGAACGTTGAGGTAGTCGAGATAGTACGCGTGCTCCCAGCAATCGAGCATGAGCAGTGGGACGGTACCTGCGGGGAGGTTGCCCTGCTGGTCAAACATCTGCACGATGTTCGCGCGCTGGCCAAGGGTATCCCAGGCGAGAACGGCCCAGCCGGAGCCCTGTACGCCCATTGCCGTCGCAGCGAAGTGCGCCTGGAACTTCTCGAAGTCGCCAAAGAACTCGTCGATTGCCGACGCGAGCTCGCCCTCGGGCTTGCCGCCGCCGTCGGGCGACATGTTGTTCCAGAAAATGGTGTGGTTCACGTGGCCGCCGACGTTGAACGCAAGGTCCTTCTCGAGCTTGTTCACCGGGCCGAGGTTGCCAGAGTCGCGCGCCTCAGCCAGCTGCTCGAGCGCGGTGTTCGCACCCGTGACGTATGCCTGGTGGTGCTTTCCGTGATGCAATTCCATGATCTTGCCGCTGATGTGCGGCTCGAGGGCAGCGAAATCGTACGGCAGTTCGGGGAGTGAGTATGCGGTCATTGCAGCTCCATTTCTCTTCAGTGTGTCTCTCTGGGGCGCCATGCCGAGGTCGGCACGGCGACCCAGAGAGTTTCGTTCTCAGTCTATTGCGGGAACCCTCGGGGTGCCGAGTGTTCGCTGCTGGCTAGATCACACGAGTTCTTCGGGAACGCTAGCCTCGGTTCCCGGAATGCCCTGATCCTCCGCTGACTTGTCGGCCATCGCGAGTAGGCGGCGGATCCGCCCCGCAATTGCGTCCTTCGTGAGCGGCGGATCGGCGCGTGCGCCCAGCTCGTCGAGGCTTGCCTCGCGGTGCGTCAGGCGAAGCTTGCCTGCGTAGTTGAGGTGATCGGGAACCTCGTCGCCAAGGATCTCAAGCGCACGCTCGACACGGGCGCATGCGGCGACCGACGCCTCCGCTGACCGGCGCAAGTTGGCATCATCGAAGTTCACGAGGCGATTCGCAGTGGCCCGAGTTTCACGGGCCTTGCGCAGGCTGTCCCATGCGGCGCGTGACTGCTCGGCTCCCATGAGGCCGAGCAGTGTGCCGATGGCCTCACCGTCGCGCACGAGCAACTTTGATACACCGCGAATGTCACGGCTCTTCGCATCAACGCCAATTCGGCTCGCCGCGCCAACGAGAGCCATAGAGGTTTCGCTGCTCGGGCAGACAACCTCGAGGCTCACCGTACGACCCGGAGGGGTGATCTTGCCGCGCGCAAGGAAGGCACCGCGGAGCGCCGCCGCGAGTTCCTTGGCGTCACCAGTGGTGACGCGGTTCGGCAAGCCGCGAATCGGACGCCGACGCTGGTCGAGGAGGCCCAACTGGCGTGCAAGGGTTTCGCCGTCGATCACACGGACAAGGAACTGTGGTGCGCCGGGGCGCACCGTGG
>JAGNOB010000099.1 GCA_017990305.1 Leucobacter sp. | reverse complement strand
GGGTGAATGTTGCCCAGCAGGCTTCCCGCGCGACGTGCGGGCGCACCCTGCACCCTGCAATTTGTGCATATTTGAGCATTCAAGGAGATCGCTTCGTGGCGAAGAAGATTCTGATCGTCGGCGGCGGCTACGCCGGCTTCTACACCGCATGGAAGCTCGAGAAGCTGCTCCGCTCGGGCGAGGCAGAGGTCACCATTGTTGACCCGCTGCCCTACATGGCTTACCTGCCGTTCCTTCCCGAGGTGGCTGCTGGCTCGATCGAGCCCCGGCACGCAGTTGTTGCGCGTCGACGCCACCTGAAGAAGACTGCGAACATCGCGGGCAAGGTCACTGGCATTTCGCACGCGACCAAGACGGCGACCATCACGCCGACCGTTGGTGAGGCGTACGACTTTGAGTACGACCAGATCGTCATCACGACCGGTTCGGTGTCTCGCACGTTCCCGATCCCGGGAATTGCTGACCTCGCAATCGGCATGAAGACGATCGAAGAGGCTGTCGCAATTCGTGACCGCATGGTCGGCAACTTCGAGCGCGCAGCTTCGCTGCCCAAGGGCTCGGCCGAGCGCGCGCGTCTGCTCACCGTCACGGTCGTCGGCGGCGGCTTCGCTGGTATCGAGTCGGTCGCCGAGCTCCGCTCGTTCGCAACCGCACTGCTGCGTCGCTACCCTGAGATCACCTTCGACGAGACGAAGTTCCACCTCGTCGAGGCAATGGGCCGCATCATGCCCGAGGTCACCGAGGGGCTCGCTGACTGGGTCGTCAAGGATCAGACCCGTCGCGGCGTCGATATCCACCTCGACACGCAGCTCTCCTCGGCTGAGGGCGGCAACATCGAGCTGTCGACGGGCGAGAAGTACGAGTCCGACCTCATCGTCTGGACCGCAGGCGTCATGCCCCGGCCGTTCCTCCGCGGAACTGACCTCCCGATCGGCCAGCGCGGCCACGTTGTCGGCACGCCGTCGCTCCGCGTCGCAACCGAAGAGGGCGAAATCGTCGAGGGCGCATGGACCGCTGGCGATACGTCGCAGGTTCCCGACATCTCCTCGACCCCCGGCCCCGGCGGCTTCTGCGTTCCGAACGCGCAGCACGCTGTGCGCCAGGGCAAGCTCCTCGCGAAGAACATCGCGGCGACGCTCCGTGGTGAGGGCGTCAACGAGTACAACCACAAGAACCAGGGCGCCGTTGCTGGCCTCGGCATGAACACCGGCGTGTTCCGCTCAGGCAACTTCACGCTCAAGGGCTACGTTGCGTGGCTCGCGCACCGCTTCTACCACGGCCTCGCGATCCCCACGTGGGAGCGCAAGTGGCGCGTGTTCGGTGGCTGGGTTGGCCACTTCTTCCTCGGTCGCGACATCGTGAACGTTGAGGCAGTGACTGAGCCGCGCGCGATCTTCGAAGAGTTCGCTTCGCGTCCGCGTCCCGCTGCTGACTAACAGCTGACGACGAACAAGGCCGCGGTGGATCCTGTTGGGATCCCCGCGGCCTTTCGCGTCCACCGCCAGGCGGGGGACAGGGCGCACTCAGAATTAGATCGCTGGAGCGTGCTTCGAGAGAAACTCGTACATCGAGGTGTCGTCGACGCCTGGGAACGTGCCAGTCGGGAGGGGAGAGAGCACGTGTTGGTGCATGCGCGCGCTCGGCCATGCCTTTCCCTCCCAACGCTCTCGAAGCGCCGGCGGCGCGGTGCGGCAGCAGGACTCGTCAGGGCAGGTTGAGCGCCGCCGCACCTGCGTGTCGCGGCCGCGGAACCAGCGCGCATCGTCGAATTGCACGCCACAAGCGATAGCGAACGGACCGAGTTCAGCGTCCCCGGTCTGCACGCTCGACCAGTAGGTCCCATTTGGGGTGTCGGTGAACTGGTAGAACTCGCTCGTGCGGTTCTGCCGGTTGAAGGCGGTTCGCCCGCCCCACTTCGCGCAGAGCAGCTCGCCCTCGATCGCGCCGCCCTCGTCCACGGGGAAAGGGAGGCCGTCGTTTTCGTATCCGCGAACGAGGGTGCCCGCGCCATCGGTGCGGTAGTGGTGCACCCTGAGATCGAGGTGCCTGGTGGCGAGGTTCGTGAAGCGGTGTGCTGCGGCTTCGTGGGTGACCCCGAAGGCATCCCGGAGATCCTCGATTGCAAGATTTCGGTCACGTTTCGCCTGCTGGAGGTACTCGACCGCCCCCTCCTCAGGAAGCAAGCAAGCGGCAGCGAAGTAGTTGATCTGAAGTCGCTGTTCGAGAAATTGTGCGTAACTTTGCGGCTCAGAATGACCAAGGACGCGGTGGGCCATCGCCTGAAGTGCTAGCGACCGGAGCCCGTGACCGCCGGGAATCGACGTGGGAGGCAAATAGATGCGCCCGTTGTCGAGGTCGGTGATGCTCCGAGTGTTCGGCGGGAGGTCATCGACGAAGATGAGTGTGAAACCGAGAATTTCGGCGAGAATTGCGACATCGCGGTGAGTGACCGCGCCAACGGTGTGCCCGATTCGCCCCATGAGCTCTGTCGCGATCCGTTCGATGTCTGGGAGATAGTTATCAAGCTCCTGCATCTTCATTCGGATGGACGTATTCGCGCGGCGTGCCTCCTCCGAAGTGGTCGCCGCGGCGCGGGTTCGACGGGCGAGTTCCCGGTGCAGGCCAATGAGTGCCTCAAGCGTGTCATCGTTGAGCGCGCGCGGTGATCGGATTCGGGGAAGACCGAGCTGCTCGTAACCCGGCGTGCTCTGGGCCCGTTCGAGCTCGATCTCGAGCTCACTGCGGTGGTCGGGAGCATCCGCATTGAGGAGATCGCCCGCGTCGATGTCGAGCGCCCTGGCGATTGACTGGATCAGCGTGAGCTTCGGTTCGCGTTTGCCGTTCTCGATGAGTGACAACTGGCTCGCGACAACGCCGACACGGGAGCCAAGCTGTTCGAGGGTGAGGCCGGCTTCGGTGCGGAAGTGTCGCAGCCGCTTGCCGAGCACCAAACGGTCGATCGTGGCTGCGCTGAGCGAGGGTACAGAAACCTGAGGCATAATTTGACTATATGGCAAGAAGTTGAGAATTTGACAGCCTGTTTGGTAATTGTTTACCCGAAACGACGGCCAGAATAGGAATACAAGCCAACTTCGACGGCACCACTAGGGAGAATCCGTAGGCATGAGCAACACAACCCTCGCTTCGATCGCTGAGCTCGTACGCGAGAGCGCTACCACCACCAACCCCGAGATCCTGCAGTGGGTCACCGAGGTCGCCGAGCTCACTCGGCCCGATTCTATTTATTGGTGCGACGGCTCGCAGGACGAGTGGAATCGCATCACGAGCGAAATGGTTGAGTCGGGGTCGTTGATCGCACTCAACAAGAACCTCCGGCCTGGCAGCTTCCTTGCCCGGTCGAACCCGAGCGATGTTGCACGTGTAGAAGACCGCACGTTTATCTGCTCGGAGAACGAGGCTGACGCAGGCCCCACGAACAACTGGGTTGCTCCCGACGCTATGCGCGCCGAGCTCATGCCCAAGTTCGAAGGCTCGATGCGTGGCCGCACGATGTACGTCGTGCCGTTCTCAATGGGCCCCGTCGGTGGAGCGATCACCCAGTTGGGTGTTGAAATCACCGATTCACCGTACGCAGTGCTCAACATGCGGATCATGACCCGTATGGGACAGGCAGCACTCGACGGGATCGTGCCCGGAAGCGAGTGGGTGCGTACGGTGCACTCGGTTGGTGCTCCGCTCGTCGACGGCGCGGAAGACGTCGCTTGGCCCTGCAACGACCTGAAGTACATCACGCACTTCCCGGAGACCCTCGAAGTCTGGTCGTACGGTTCAGGCTATGGCGGCAACGCGCTGCTCTCGAAGAAGTGCTTCGCGCTGCGTATTGCCTCTGTGATGGGCAAGAACGAGGGCTGGCTTGCCGAGCACATGCTGCTCCTCAAGCTCACGAACACCGAGACCGGTAAGGACTACCACCTCTCAGCTGCGTTCCCCTCTGCCTGCGGCAAGACCAACCTTGCGATGCTCCAGCCGACTATCCCCGGCTGGAAGGTCGAGACAATCGGTGACGACATTGCCTGGCTCCGCCCGGGTGCCGACGGCCGCCTGTACGCGATCAACCCCGAGGCTGGGTTCTTCGGCGTGGCTCCCGGCACCGGCGAAACCACCAACCCTGTTGCAATGGACACGCTCTGGGGCAACACGGTCTTCACGAACGTTGCGCTGACTGATGACGGAGATGTTTGGTGGGAGGGCATGACCGACGCGGTCCCGTCGCACCTCACCGATTGGCAGGGTAACGACTGGACCCCTGAGTCTGGCCGTCCCGCTGCGCACCCGAACTCGCGGTTCACCGTGCCGATCCAGCAGACCCCGACGCTCGCCGATGACTGGTTTGAGCACGATGGGGTTCCGCTTGACGCGATCCTCTTCGGCGGCCGCCGAGCAACCAACGTTCCGCTGGTTGCTCAGTCGCGCTCGTGGAACCATGGCGTGTTCATGGGAGCCACGATCTCCTCTGAGAAGACGGCAGCCCAGGAGGGCACCGTTGGTGAGCTGCGCCGCGATCCGTTCGCGATGCTTCCGTTCTGTGGGTACAACATGGCCGACTACTGGGGCCACTGGCTCGAGATGGGCGAGCAGCTTGGCGATAAGGCTCCGAAGATCTTCCAGGTGAACTGGTTCCGCAAGGGTGACGATGGGCGCTTCCTGTGGCCTGGCTTCGGTGACAACTCGCGTGTCATTGACTGGGTGATCCGCAGTGTCGAGGGTGAGCACGAGGGACGCGAGACTCCGATTGGCATTGTCCCCGCTGACGGCCAGTTGAACCTCGACGGTATCGAAGAGGTCGCGAACGACCTCGACGAGATTTTCGATATCGACCCGAAGTCGTGGCTTGCCGAGGCTGACCTCACCGAGGAGTTCTTCGCGCAGTTCGGTGATCGCCTCCCGGCAGCGCTGAACGCAGAGCTCGAAGGGCTACGTAACCGCCTGGGCGCGTAGCTCCTTCCGCGAGCAAGAGCTCCGGCGTCGTGTGAGATCTGTCGATCTCGCACGACGCCGGAGCTCTTCTCGTTGTCGGCGCGCGAGACGCGCTCCGGCTGTGGGAAGATTGAAACACCCCCTATAGCCCAACTGGCAGAGGCAGGAGACTTAAAATCTCTTCAGTCAGGGTTCGAATCCCTGTGGGGGGACAATTCGCGGTCCAGCATCGATCCTGTGATGGAGGCTTGCTCGCCAATGAGGGCCAAACGTTTCCAGCCCTTCCTAGGAGAAATGTTCGCAGGGTGCGGCACTCCAGCGACCAAGCTCAAACACGCGGGTGTGCTCTGACTCTGAGCGGTTGTTCCTGGCTATCGTCGCGCGAGCTGCTCGGTGAGTTGGTGGGCGTGTTCGAGGAGAAGCCTGCCGAGCTCAGGGATCCGCTCGGGGGAGAACCGCGACTCGATCCCGGTGAGTGTGAGCGCCCATGCTGGTTGCCCCGAGCGGGTAAAGACCGCCGCACCGATGCCCCAGCTTCCGGGAACGATGAGGCCCGGGTTGACTGCATATCCGGTACGGCGAGTCTCGGCAATGCGGTGCCGAAGGGCGGCCGGCGAGTGTTCCTCACCGTAGGTTTCGGCGAGGGCCACGTCGTTCAAATAGGAGTCGACGGTGACGGTCGGCAGGAACGACAGAATGGCAAGCCCCGCCGACGCGACCCCGAGTGGGAACCGTTTGCCCTCATGGAGCACGAACGAGCGAATCGGGAAGTTTCCATCCTGGCGCTCGAGACACACTGTTTCGCTGCCGCGCCTGACAGAAAAGAAAGCGCTCTCTCCAGTGGCGGAAGCGAGCGCAGTGACGTGGGCGCGTGCGATCTCGGTGACGTCATAGCGCTCGGCAGCGACGGTTCCCATGAGGTACAGCTCTGGGCCCAATAGCCAGCGGCCACTGTGCGGCTCGCGATCCACGAAGCCCTCTTCTGCGAGGGCTGAGAGCAGGCGGTGCGCAGTCGGCCGCGTGATTTGTGAAGCGCGCGCGAGGTCGGTCGTCGAGGCTCCAGCTGGCATCGCAGCGCTCAGAACGCGGAGCACGCCGGCGACACGACCAACGACCTGGGTGCCCGGAATTCTCAATGCGCCGTCCATATTGTGAACGATATCACGGGGTTGAATCACGAAGTGAGCGGTTCAAGAACGACGCGCCTGTAGCCCTTGCGCGGGCTATTCGTAGAGTTCTACGCTCGGCTTAGCGCGGTCACTGTGACCGCATGGTGAACGGAAGGTGGCGAGGATGGCATCAAAGACCTGGAGTAGCGCGGCAGAAGCAGTGGCCGATGTCGCACGTGACGGTATGACGGTCGCAGTGGGAGGCTTCGGATTGTGCGGCATTCCTCACAATCTCATCGTTGCACTGCGGGACTCGGGCGTGAAGAATCTGACTATCGTCTCGAACAACATGGGCGTGGACGGTCAGGGGCTCGGGCTGCTGCTTGAGAATCGGCAGGTAAGCCGCGTCCTCGGTTCTTACGTCGGAGAGAACAAACTCTTTGCCGATCAATACCTCAGTGGTGAGCTCGAGGTTGAGTTTGTGCCCCAAGGCACCCTCGCAGAACGACTGCGCGCGGGCGGCGCGGGGATTCCCGCGTTCTACACACCAACCGGCGTTGGCACGCCAATCGCCGAGGGGAAGCCGGAAGCGGAGTTCGACGGCAAGCGCGCGATCCTCGAGCGCGGTATCGTTGCTGATCTCGCGCTGGTGCGCGCACACACTGCAGACCCCGAGGGGAACCTCAGGTACCGCCTCACGGCGCAGAACTTCAACCCGCT
>JAGNOB010000098.1 GCA_017990305.1 Leucobacter sp. | reverse complement strand
CACTTCGGCCGGATCTTCTTCAACCAGGCGCGCATGTCGGCGCGCGGCATCGCGCAGATTGCCGCGGTGATGGGGTCGAGCACCGCGGGTGGCGCGTACGTGCCGGCGATGAGTGACGAGGTCGTCATCGTGCGCGAGCAGGGCACCATCTTCCTCGGCGGCCCGCCGCTCGTGAAGGCCGCGACCGGCGAGGTCGTAAGCGCAGAGGAGCTCGGTGGCGGCGTCACCCACACCCGCGACTCCGGCGTCGCCGACCACCTCGCGGAGAACGACGAGCACGCGCTCGAGATCGTGCGCGACATCATCGCGCAGCTCCCCGCACCCGCGCCGCGCGCCTGGGCGGTGGAGGAGCCTGAGGAGCCCGCGGTCGATCCGAGCCAGCTCTACGGCGTCGTCCCGCCCGAGCCGCAACAGCCGTACGATGCGCGCGAGATCATCTCACGCATCGTCGACGGCAGCCGCTTCCACGAATTCAAGCGCGACTTCGGGTCGACACTCGTGACAGGCTTCGCGCGCATCGAGGGGCATCCGGTCGGAATCATCGCGAACAATGGCGTGCTGTTCGCAGAGTCCGCGCAGAAGGGTGCGCACTTCGTGCAGCTGTGCGATACGCGCAAGATCCCCCTCGTGTTCCTACAGAACCTCTCGGGGTTCATGGTTGGCCGCGAGTATGAGCGCGGCGGCATCGCCAAGCACGGCGCAAAGATGGTCACCGCGGTCGCGTGTGCCCGTGTGCCGAAGCTGACGGTGATCGTCGGTGGATCTTTCGGCGCCGGCAACTACGCAATGAGCGGCCGCGCCTACTCGCCGCGCTTCCTCTGGATGTGGCCAACGTCAAAGATCGGCGTGATGGGTGGCCCGCAGGCGGCCTCCGTGCTCGCAACCGTGAAGCGGGACCAGATCGAGGCCCGCGGCGGCACTTGGACCGCCGAAGAGGAGGCCGAGTTCAGTCGGCCCACCCTCGAGCGTTTCGCCGAGCAGAGCGACGCGCGCTACGCGAGCGCGCGTCTGTGGGACGACGGAATCATCGATCCGCTCGACACCCGCGGGGTGCTTGGCCTCGCGCTCGACACCGTCTCGCGGGCGCCGCTCGCGGACACCGGCTACGGAATCTTTCGGATGTGATGGCAATGTTCTCTTCAGTACTTATTGCAAACCGCGGCGAGATCGCCTGCAGGATTATCAAGACGCTGCGCGAGCTCGGCGTACGCTCAGTCGCCGTCTTCAGCGATGCTGACGCTGACGCGCCGCACGTCAGGCTCGCTGACACGGCGGTTGCGCTTGACGGCACCGAGCCAGGATCTGCCGGCGGCTACCTGAGCGTGCAGCAGATCATCGCCGCCGCGAAGGCGACCGGAGCCGAAGCGATCCATCCCGGCTACGGCTTCCTGTCGGAGCAGCCAGCGCTCGCGCTTGCATGCGCCGAAGCTGGAATCGTGTTTGTTGGGCCCAGCGTCGAGGCGCTTGAGGTTATGGGCGACAAGATCCGCGCCCGCGAGCGTGTGTCGGTGCGCGGCGTGCCGGTTGTACCGGGAGTCTCGGAACCGGGGCTCGACAACGACGAGCTTGTCGCTCGATCCGCAGGCCTCACGTTCCCAGTGCTCGTGAAGCCTGCCGCCGGCGGTGGCGGCAAAGGGATGCATGCCGTCGATCGTGCGGAGGATCTGCCGGCCGCACTCGCGACCGCTAGGCGTGAGGCAAAGGCCTCGTTCGGCGATGACACGCTCTTCCTTGAACGGCTCATTGCCCGGCCACGGCACATCGAAGTGCAGGTTGTCGCCGACAGCCACGGCACCGTACTGCACCTTGGTGAGCGCGAGTGCTCGCTGCAGCGACGCCACCAGAAGGTTATCGAGGAAGCCCCGGCTCCGAACCTCACCGACGAATTACGGGCGAGGCTCGCGGAGGCGGCCGTCGAGACCGCGCGCAGCGTCAACTACCTGGGTGTCGGCACTGTCGAGTTCATCGTGTCGGCAGACGACCCAGAAGAGTTCGCGTTCATGGAGATGAATACCAGGCTCCAGGTCGAACACCCCGTCACCGAGGAGGTGACAGGGGTGGATCTCGTCGCTGCGCAGCTGCGCGTCGCAGCGGGCGAACCGCTCGGCATCACCCAAGACGACGTGCGGATCACCGGCCACTCGATCGAGGCCCGCATTTACGCCGAGGATCCGCGCGCAGGCTTCCTGCCGACAGGCGGCATCCTCGAGTCAGTATCGCTGCCAGCTGGGGCTGGGATCCGAGTCGACGCTGCGCTCACCGAGGGGTCGCGCATCAGCTCCGACTACGACCCAATGCTCGCGAAGGTCATCACGTGGGCGAGCGACCGTGCCGGCGCCATCCGGTTGTTGCAGGGTGCGCTCTCGGAGACCGTGACTCTCGGTGTCGACACGAACGTCGAGTTTCTTCGACTGCTGCTCGGGGACGTTGACGTTCGCGCTGGTCTGCTTGATACGGCCCTCATTGAGCGCGTCACCGGCGGCCTCGCGTTCCGCGACGCCGATGATGACGCTTTTGCGGCTGCTGCGCTCGTGCTGCACGCACGCGAGGTTGCGGCACACGCGCCCGGAGCCGCGGGCCTCGGCTGGCGTCTTGGCGAGCACTCTGCCGCCCGCTTCCGACTCCGCGTCGCTGGAAGCGGGGCCGGGAGTGCCGACACAACGCGCACGGTGTTCGTCGCGGGCACTCCGCGGGACGCCCGAGTGCGAATTGATGACGGCGCGTGGCGGCCAGCAAGCGTCAGGCTCGAAAGCCCGGGCACCGCGCAGGTGCATCTCGATGGCCGGAGCTCACGCGTACAGTTCGTGTTCGATCAGCGTGCGGTGAGCTCGCGTGGCGGCAGCATCGACGGGGCGCTCCGCCTCGCGAGCGACGGCGCTGCATGGCGGTTTGAGGATGTCGTTCTTGAACGTGTCGCACGTAGCGACGCTGCGGCCCCCGAGCTGCTGTCGCCCATGCCAGGCGCGGTCGTCGCGATTCACGCGGCAGACGGCGAGAGCGTATCGGCGGGACAGCCCGTGCTGAGCGTCGAGGCGATGAAGATGGAACACGTGCTCCGCGCCCCGGTCGACGGCAGCCTCGTGCTGCGGGTTACGGCCGGCCAGCAGGTCGGAGCGAACGAGGTACTCGCCGAGGTGATTCCGGCGGCTACGGGCGAGGGCTCAGAGGATAGCGAATTACAATCGGCGGCAACGGCCACGGAAGGTGCGAAACGATGAGCGGACGTAGATTCGAGCAGCGCGGACGATACTTTGACGAGATGGAGGAGGGCGACGTCTACGTGCACGCCCCCGCCCGTACTGTCACCGAGGCGGACAACGTGCTGTTCACCACGATGACGATGAACCCGCAGTCCCTGCACCTCGACGCAGAGTGGTCAGCCGGCACCGAGTTCGGCGAGCGGCTCGTGAACAGCATGTTTACGCTCTCCACGCTCGTTGGGCTGTCAGTCGCGCAGCTCACGCAGGGCACGATCGTCGCAAACCTCGGCATGACCGACATTCGCTTCCCATCGCCAATGCGCGCTGGGGACACGATGACTGCCGAGACGCTGATCGTTGGCAAACGACTCTCGCAGTCACGGCCAGGCCAAGGCGTTGTCGAGTTCGAGCACACCGCGCGCGACCAGCACGGCAACATCGTGGCTGTCGCACGCCGCTCGACCCTCATGCTCTGCCGGCCGGAGGGCGTCCCAGCGCTTGGGGAACCAGAAGCCACTGCGGGCGGCGACGCATGATCGCCGGGCCAGCGCTACTGTTCTGCCCGGGAGACCGGCCCGACCGCTACGCGAAGGCCGCGGATCGCGCCGACACCGTGATCATCGACCTCGAAGACGCGGTCGCCCCTGCAGACAAACAGGCGGCCCGTGACGCCCTCGTCGCAACCCCGCTCGACCCGGCACGCGTCATCGTGCGAGTCAACCCGAGCGACTCCGAGTTTCACGCCGCAGACCTGCAGGCCCTCACGAAGACCGCCTACCGCAGGGTCATGCTGCCAAAGGCTGAAACCCTCGGTGATCTCGACGGTCTCGAGGGCTACGAGGTGATCGCGCTGTGCGAGACCCCCGTCGGCGTGCGCGATGCTGACGCGCTCGCCGCAGATCCGCGGGTTGCTGCACTCACCTGGGGAGCCGAAGATCTTGTTGCGGCGATCGGCGGCTTCACGAGCCGCACTGGCGATGGCCGCTTTGGTGAACTCGCGCAGTACGCTCGCTCTCGGGTGCTGCTCGCCGCTGCCGCCGCGGGCAAGCCAGCGTACGACACGGTGCACACCGATTTGCACGACGATGATGGTCTGCGGGAAGAGGCCAGTGAGGCGGCCGCTTCGGGATTTCGAGGCGCGATGTGTCTGCATCCGAGACAGGTACCTGTTCTGCGCGAAGCGTACCGGCCGAGTGAGGCCGCGATCGAGTGGGCTGCGGGCGTGCTTGAAACTGCACGCTCGGCACCCGGTGGCGTCTTTGCCTACAATGGGCAGATGATCGACGAACCGCTGCTGCGTCAGGCCCGCCGCATTGCCGAGGCCGCTCAGGCGCCGGGAGCGGCGGACTGACAGGTGAGTCGCCAGGGTGATGCCGGGCGGCCGCGCACTCCGGTGGTGCCGCGGCGCTCAGCGTCCCTGCTGCTCGTTCGGGACGACCCGCTGCGGGTACTCATGCTGCGCCGTGGCAGTTCGCGCGGCGCCTTCCCCTCGGCTCTTGTGTTTCCCGGCGGGGTCCTCGAGCCCAGCGACGGGCCGCTCGCACGCGACAACGGATCTGCGGTTGCAGATGAGGCAGCGGCGTTGCGGGTGACCGCGATCCGCGAGACCTGGGAAGAGGTGGGCGTATTGCTCGCCCGCGGCCCTGGTGAGCGCCTGCTCGGGGGAGTGGAGGTGCCGACGCCCGCCGCTGCGGGCAGCGGCGGGCTCGCGGGCATTCTTGGAGCAACCTCCGCCCGGCTCGCGATCGAGGACGTGGTGCCGTTCGGTCGGTGGATTACGCCAGAGGGCGGGCGTCGTCGCTTCGACACCGACTTCTTCCTGGCGCGCGCCCCTGAGGAGCAGGAGCCGACGGCGGATGGGGTTGAAGCGGTCGCGATTCGCTGGGTGCAGCCGGAGGAGGCAACGCGTCTTCCCGGAGAACTGCTGCTGTTGCCGACGCTCATGAACCTGAAGCGACTGGGCGAGCACACCTCCGTCGAGGAGGTGCTCGCCGCGGCCCCGAACTACCCGCGGGTGCCCGTCACCTCAACCGTCGGCTTTGACGCGCACGGGAGCCCCGTGGTGCGTATCCCCGCAGAAGCCGGCTATGGCGTTACGGAGTTCCACCCGAAGGACCCTGGTCACTACGACCTTGAGCGCTAGGCCGGTTCGGCGTTGAAGAGCGCGCTGAGCGCCATCTCGGCGAGGATGCTCCGCACGCGCGTGGGTGAGGCGAGTGAGCCACTGTACGGGGTGGAGTTCAGCAGCCCGAAGACGGCGTGGAGGCGTACGGTGAGATCTGCGCGACTGGCGTCTGGCATGAGCCGTTCGGCGATGGTCACCCAGCCGCTCACGTAGCGCCTCTGGAGGCTGCGCACCTGCCGTCGCGGCTCTGCGGGGAGATTTCCGAGCTCGCGCTCCTGCGCAAGAATGACGTCACGCTCATTTGTCGCGAAGTCGAGGTGGAAATGCACGAGCTTGTGCAACGTCTCTTCGTCTCCGAGCTCCTCAGCAATGATTGCCTCGTATCCGGCGAGCAGCCGCTCGCTCGCACCAACGAGCAGTTGCGTAAGGATGTCTTCTTTGCTCGAGAAGTGCCTGTAAAGGGCAGGGCCGCTCACGCCGACAGCTGACCCGAGAAGATCGATCGAGACACCGCTGAAGCCGCGCTCCGCGATGAGCGTGGCCGCTGCTTCGAGATAGCGCTCGCGGCGTTGCGCCTTTGCGAGTTCCCGCGGCGATGCTGACATGGGTCTCATCGTAGCCCAGCATCGCGCGTTCGGTGCAGAACCGCGGACACCCGGTTAGCGAACGATAACAGTTGGGGCGCGTTAGGTCTGTTCAGACACGACGAGCAGCTCGCCAACCTCGCAGTCGAGGGCGCGGCAGATCGCCGTGAGCGTTGAGAAGCGAATGGCGCGTGCCCTGTCGTTTTTGAGCACCGACAAATTGACAATGCTTACTCCGACGCGCTCGCTGAGCTCGGTGAGGGTCATGCCGCGTTCTGCGAGCAGCTCGTCGAGACGGCAGTGGATAGCGTGGCCGTCTTCGGGGTCGGCGGGGCTCATACGAGTCCCTCGGTCTCCCGCTGGATGCGCGCGCCAACGGTGTAGGCGGTGGCGATGATTCCGAAGATAAAGATCGCGACGAAGAGGTAGATGGGGTTTGCGGAGACGCCGAAGCTGAAGTAGTCGCCCTCTGAGAGGTCGAGGAGCGCCTCTGTCGTTCCCATTTGACCGAGGATCGGAGGGAGCATCACGCCGAAGATTGCCGCGAAACCTGCGGTGACGACGAGCGCGGTGTTGCCTCGCCCGAAAAAGACTCCGCGCAGCGCCCGCTTGCCAAGAATGAGCAGGCACACGATAACCGTCGTGATGGCGATGAACTGCACTGCGAGCTCGGCGATGAGGAATCCTGTCGCCGGTGCCACGAGCGCAGGCACCTCGACCGACGCGGCAGTCACCAAAGCAGGAACCTCGGTGCCGCCTGGACCGAGCGGCAGCGTCGCGGGAAGCTCGAAGAACGTAGCAGAGACATGGTGTGGCCCTGGGCTGAGCATGCGGGCCGTGCTCGCGACGAAGTCGACAGCGA
>JAGNOB010000097.1 GCA_017990305.1 Leucobacter sp. | reverse complement strand
ACGTGGTTGTCGATACTCGCCCATCCCGAGCTTGCAACGTACAGGTCTGCCTCACCGGTTCCTCCGCCAGCAGTGATTGTGAGTTTCGGGGTACCAGCTGGCACCCACACCATGAGGTAGTCCGACTGTCCGGCGTCTGCCGAACGCTCCATGCGACCGCAACCCTGCCCGAGTACGCGGTCGTCAGCGTCCTCGCAGACCGGGACCTGCCAGGTGTTCTCGCCGCCGCTGCCCGGCCCCGGATCCTCGTCCTCCGTGACTGTGACCTTCCGCTGAGCGGTCGAGGTCGCGCCCCGGTCATCGGTCACCGTGAGGGTCACCGTGTAGTCACCGGCTTCGGCAAAGCGAACGACGGGGTGCTGCTCGGTTGAACGTTCACCGTTGCCGAACTCCCAAGCCCATCCGGCGATCGTGCCGTCGGCGTCTGTCGACCCATCCGTCAGCGAAACCGTCAGGCCATCGACGGCTGCGGAGAACACCGCAGTCGGGGCACTATTCTCACTCGGCTGCTCTCCGCCGAGGTCCTCGCCACAGTCACCGGCTGAACATGCATCGAGGAAGCGAGCGAACTCAGCGTCATAGCTCGTGCCGATGCTGTTCTTCAGGTAGGCACGCGCGCCGTTCCAGTCGCCGGTACGGTACATTCCGAGCACCGTCTGCATCTCCGTGGGGTGCTCGTTGAGCATGAAGCTCACGGCGAGGTAGCCCCAGCGGTAGATCCGATCGGTGCCGTGATCGTAGGTCGTATCGAACAGCTCACTCAGCTTGTGTGCCTTCGTTCCTGCGAGCTGCTGCGCCTCCGTGTATTCGAGTCCGCGGTAGTGGTATGAAATGTACTCGCCGAAGCCCTCGACCCACCAGACCGTGGGAGTGAGCATGTTCTCGGCGAAGTCACCGTGGAGATTGAAACGGCTATCCAGGTAGTGGGTGTACTCGTGATTCAGGTTCCAGATTGCGAACTCGGGTCGAACCCACTCCGCCTCGTACGCGATAAAGCGAGCCTGATTGCCTGCCTGCGAGGGGTCGCCCTCGAGGAACATGCCACCGTTGTTGGTGTCGATGTCGAACAGCGTTCCCGCGTAGGACTGGTAGTCGGCGCTCGAGTCGAACACGACAACTTCGACCCGGGTGTTCAGGTCGTTGGGAACCGGGCCCGGATCCTTTGCGACCGCGTGGAAGTAGGCGTCCTGCGCCAGGAGGCTCTCGCAGCTCTCGGTGAGCTGGGCTGGCGTGATGTCCTGTGCCCGGATCGTGATGCTGGGGCTGCACTCATGAGTCGTCGGCAGCACCACGGCAGCGATGGTTTCTTGGAGGTCGCAGATGCCGTAGTAGTCGCAGCTGTCTCGGTCGTACCAGTCGGCCATCGACGCGACGGCAACCCAGAGACCCGATGTCGGACCGTCGAGGCTGGTCGTGTCGAGAATGCTCTTGACGTGAGGCTTCGCCGCAGCTTTGACGGATGGATCTCCCAGGAAGCGTCCGAGTTCGCGGCCCGCGTTCGTCACGAGGTAGGCGCGCTGGCCGGACAGCAACCCGACGTGCTTGGTCGCAAACCCACTCAGGGTAGCAAGCACCGACGGGTCGGCTGCGACCGCGTCAACAAAGGCGGGAAGCTGGTGCCCGCGGAACAGCACCGTGTAGGTAGCGTTGACTGCGTTGAGCATCCACCACGACGAATCGTAGCTCGAGTCGTAGTCGTTGAGCAGCCGCTCAATGACGGGAATGTACCTGTCATTGAGCTCAGCACTATCGATGAGGGTGATGGCTTCCGACAGCGTCTCACCGTTCGCGTCGCTCACGTCCTCTGAGCGCGGGTTGGCGAAGAACTCGTCGAGCGCTCCCGTCATCGCAGTGCGCAGCTCGGATCCATAGTCAGGGATGCTTGCCGAGTTGTAGTACTGCACGTAGAAGCCCGCACGCAAGAAGAGCACGAACTGGGCCGCCGACGTGGAGTTGTTGCCCGGATACGTCTCGGAAATGCTCTGCAGCTTCGTTGCGGCACTCACCATGTTCGCTTCGCTGAAGATCGAGGCACCCTGCGAGCCCGATACTGAGAAGAGCGTGTTGATACAGTTCGTCGAGCTGCCCGAGATGAGGTTCTGCAGCGCAGTGCCCGAAGCTGCTCCGAAGTCGTTGATGGAGCACGTCGCGGCCGCCGCTCGCGCTCGCTGCTTCCCCTGCCCCGACGCTGGAGCCTCCATCGAGGGCCTGTCGGGGGCCACGGGGGTGTCGCTGGCCTCTGTGCGCAGCGCATCGACGTTTGCCGACAGCGGAGGCAGTGCAGCGTCTTCGCTGTCACTGTAGGGGTTCAGAAGACCCGAGATATACGACGGGGCCGGCCCATCGAGTTCTTGCGATGTGTCGTCGGGGCTCCCAAACGCTGCCGAAGGCGCCGTAAAAGCGAGCCCGGCGCAGACCGCGATGCTGAGAAGCGTCGTCGCTCCCCGCCGCATCGTGCGTGCTGTCATAGTGTCCTTCTTCCTGGAAAATACGGTAGGAAGTTGCGTCCGCAACCTCAGTTCTGCAGCGGATCGGGCATGACGAAACAGCGGTCCGACAGCGCGTCGTCCCGGGTCTTCCCCTCTCCTGTCGCCAGTGTGGCACAGCGCTCACAGACGCGCCAAGGGCGGGAACACGTCAGGCAGTGGCGAGGCTGTGTCACCGCAAGCCCGCACCCGTCGCGGGTAGAGTGGTCCACAGGTAGAGGGTGTCTGTGCCCAACACTGGAGCCGGTAGTCGGGGATTTGCGTCGAGGGAGACACAACTGTGGACATTGCACAGCTCACGAGCAGGCTCGAAGCAGTGCTGCGTGAGGCTGGAGCCGTTCTGCCAGTCTTCGCGGCCGACTCAGCCTCCCTTGGGCACCCGGTTGCGAGCCGCACCGAACTCGATGCGCTGATCGTCAACCTCGGACGCACGGCGAAGTCGACTGTCGACCTTCTGGAGCCCGCTGGTGACTGCGCAGGCGACGACAGCTGGGGCCCGGCACCCCCGCTTCGTTGCTCCGGGGCAGTGACCGTTCGGAGCGTCTTCGCTCCCGCTGCCGCAGCACGCGCCGACGAGACTGCGCGCGTCTCAGAGCTTGTCACCGCACGCCTGGTCATTCGCGACGGGGTCGAGGCGATCCTGTGCTCGCCCACCAGGCAAGCAGAAGAGGCCGTTGCGATCCGTGCGGTGCACCCAGCCGTTGTGAACTATCTTTCAGTCGTCTTTGACAGCGTGTGGGCGCACGCCCTCCCGGCTTCGCCACCGCTAAATCAGGCCGCGGGGCGAGACAGCTTCTCCGATGAAGAGGAGGAGCTCCTCGAACAGTTGCGGCTCGGGTTGACTGATGCGAGCATTGCGCGGGCGCTCGGGGTGAGCGTACGCACCGTGCAGCGTCGCGCCCAGGCGCTGCAGCGTCGGCTCGGGGTGAGCGGTCGGTTTCAGCTCGGCCTGCGCGTTGGGCTCAACGGCGGCACGCGCACGGCGCACGAGTAGCGGAGGCCCGCGCTACTGACGCACTGCCTCGGCTTCTCGTGGCCTGAAGATCCAATCGATCCGTGGCTCGACGATCGGTCGGAACACGGTGGAGACCCAGCGCATCGAGAGCAGCGCGGCGAGAGCGGCAGCAACAGCAGCGAGCACCACGATACCGAGCCAGCCGAGCGCGCCCACAGTGTCAACGAAGCCGACCTCACGCAGCACCCACACAATAACGCCGTGCAGCAGGTAAACGTAGAGAGTGCGAGCACCCCACACAGTGAAGATCGAGTGCTTCCGTGACACGACAAGGAGGAGTGCGAGGGTCATAGCGGCGGCAATCGCGATGAGCAGTGCGCCGACGAGCACTCCTCCTGCCGCGAGGCCGAGCCACCCGAGAAAACCCGCGCCGTTCGCGTTCCACGCCCCGAGCGGGGCATTCTCGAACATCCACGCGTAGCTGTCGCGGTGGGTGAGCCAGCGGTCGATCCGCCACGAACCTTTGAGGCCGGACGGGCTGAGCGCGAGCGCGGTCAGAGCGAGCGCGACCGCCGCGAGCAGCCCCCAAGCAGCCGAGCGGATCGCCCGACCGGGAACCATGAACCAGTCGCCGGAAAGCCAGCCCCGCTCGCGAGCGAGCCACGCGCCGACGAAGAACGGCAGGAATGCAAGCGTGCGAGCAGCCGAGAAGTTCACGCCAATGGCCGGCAGCAGCGGCGCAACGAGCGCAAGCCCGACCGAGAGCAGCAACGGGTGCTTCACAAGCGCAATGTACGGCAACAGAATGCGCATCGTCGCGAGGGTCACCAGGAACCACAGCGTCCACGACGGGTTCACGAGGAAGCCCTGACTGAGCTGCTTGCCCTCAACCAGGCCGCGCAACACCGCCCAGATACCCTCCCACGCAAGCCAAACGACAAGCAGCTGCACCGTCGAGGTGATCGCCTTCGGCGTCACCTCAGGCTTCGAGAAGAGGCCAGACAGCGCGATCATCGCGGGCATGTGGAACAGGTAGATGTACGCGTACAGCCCGAACCCGAGCTCGGTGTCGGTGCGCACTGTCGAGATGAGGTGCCCGATAACAACGAGCACAATAAGCGCAAAACGCGCGTTGTCCCAAAGGGCGACGCGCGTTTTAGCGGATGACACTGGAGTACCCAGGGTTAGACCATCTTCGTGACCTGGTCGAAGCCGAGCTCGACCGGGGTCTCACGCTCGAAGAGCGAGACGAGGACGGTGAGCTTGCCAGCTGCCGGGTTGATCTCACTGATCGTGCCGGGGAGGCCCTCGAAGGAACCGGACTTGATGGTGATGGTCTCGCCGATCTCGAAGTCAATCTCGACCTGGCCCTGAGCGACCGCGTTCGCCGGGGCTTTACCCTTGGCGGTCGCTGCCGGCTCGAGCTCGACGGTGCTCTTCAGCATCTCGAACGCTTCGTTCAGGCGGAGCGGAACCGGGTTGTGTGCGTTGCCCACGAAGCCGGTGACGCCGGGGGTGTGGCGAACGACAGACCAGGTGCTCTCGGTGAGGTTCATGCGAACGAGCACGTAGCCGGGGATCCGCACGCGGGTCACCATCTTGCGCTGGCCGTTCTTGACCTCCATGACCTCTTCCATCGGGACCTGGATCTCGTAGATGTCATCTACGGCACCCATGACCTCGCGACGGTTCCAGAGGTTCGACTTGACCTTGCGCTCGTAACCGGCGTAGGTGTGGATCACGAACCACTTGCCTGGGAGTCGGCGGAGTTCCTTCTTGAACACCTTGTAGGGGTCTTCAGCGGACTCAGCCGCTTCGCCCTCTTCGGTGGTTTCCTCGTCGACGATTGCCGATGCGGCGGCGTCTGCCTCATCGACGGAGTCAATCTCGAGCGCGTCTTCAACTGCCGCGTCAACCTCGGGGTCTGCCACGTTCGCCAACGCGTCAAGCGCTGCGTCGAGGTCTGCCTCGGGTGTAGTGCTGTTCTCGGGCGTCATCTCAGTGGGGCCTTCTTGTTCTCTGCGGGTGTGGTTCGGCCGGGCTCAAATTAAATCGCTGAGCCGAACAGGAAAAGGGTAACGAAGCCGAAAAGCTTGTCGAGAACCCAAACGAGAGCCATCATGATGACCACGAAGGCAAGCACGACGAGGGTGTACCTGACGAGCTCCTTGCGCGTCGGGGTGACAACCTTCTTCAGCTCCGAGAACACCTGCTGGATGAACAGGATGATTCGACCGAAGAAGCCGCGCTTGCGGTCATCTGTCTTCGCTGGCTCGACGTTGCCGCCGTTCTCAGCGAGTTCAGTGCTGCTCATCAGGTGTCCTTTCAATGCCCCGATCTGACGATCAGGTAATGGCAGGGCGGACAGGACTCGAACCTGCAACCTACGGTTTTGGAGACCGTTGCGCTACCAATTGCGCCACCACCCTAAAGGAATAACCCCTGCCGTATCGAGAGCGTTTTGGGCACAACCGATAATGGCAGAAGTCAATGCCTAGGAATAACTGTACGCGATTCCCCGGGTCTTGTCGAACTGAGATTATCATTCCGTGCACGCCGGGTGCGCCGCGGGCCAAACTCCCCATGCCTACGCTGCGATCTGCATGCTCGCAGGAGTAGGCTTATCACGTGACCGAAATGAACCGCTTGTCAAAGAAGATCGCCGCCATCGCTGAGTCAGCCACCCTCAAGGTTGATTCGAAGGCGAAAGCCCTCCAGGCCGAAGGCCGCCCCGTCATAAGCTTTGCCGCAGGCGAGCCTGACTTTGCGACCCCGGAGCACATCGTCGACGCAGCGCGCAAGGCGCTCGACGACCCCAAGAACTTCCGTTACACGCCAGCCGTCGGCCTCCCGGCGCTGCGCGAGGCGATCGTTCGCAAGACGAAGCGTGATTCGGGCCTCGACATCACGCCCGCGCAGGTCATTGTCACCAACGGCGGCAAGCACGCTGTCTACTCCGCTTTCCAGACAATCCTTGACCCGGGCGACGAGGTCATCCTCCCCGCCCCGTTCTGGACAAGCTACTCCGAGGAGATTCAGCTCGCTGACGGCACTCCCGTTGAGGTGTTTGCCGGCGCAGATCAGGGCTACAAGGTCACGGTCGAGCAGCTCGAGGCAGCACGCACCGACCGCACCAAGGCGCTACTCTTCTGCTCGCCGTCGAACCCGACCGGCGCCGTCTACACGCCCGAGGAGACGAAGGCCATCGGCGAGTGGGCCCTCGCACACAACCTGCTCGTCGTGAGCGACGAGATCTACCAGAACCTCACCTACGACGGCGTTCGCGCGATCTCGATCGTTGAGGCTGTGCCCGAGCTCGCGAAGAACACGATCCTC
>JAGNOB010000096.1 GCA_017990305.1 Leucobacter sp. | reverse complement strand
GCCTTCGTGTTTCCAGTGGCGAGAATATGGCCAATGGTGTCACCCATTCATGGCGCCTGGGCCGCATCGGTAGGGTGGATCCAGCGCCGCGCGCTCCGGGATCTCGGCGATCCACGCTCGCAGTGAGACGGCGAAGGATCCCGCCGGAAAGCGCGCTACGCGACTGTGGCGGCCGCGAGGCGAACTGCTGCGCCCTGCAGTGCCTCGACGATGCTCCGTGTCATATCGTCGGTGATGCGCGCCGCTGGCCCAGATACCGAGAGCGCCGCGGGCGGCGTCGCGCCGGGAACGGCGACTGCGATGCAACGCACCCCGACCTCGCGTTCCCCCTCGTCAAGTGCGTACCCACGGCGCCTCGTCTCCCGCAGCTCCGCGAGGAGACGGGTGGGTGAGGTGATCGTCGTGTCAGTAAACCGCGGGAGCCCTGTCAGTTCGACTATTTCGCGCACGCGCGCCTCGCTGAGAGTGGCAAGCATGGCCTTGCCGGCCCCGGCTGAGTGGGGGAGCACGCGCCTGCCGACCTCGGTGAACATGCGCATCTGGTGCCGTGAGGGTTGCTGCGCGACGTAGACGGCCATCGAACCATCGAGCATGACGAGGTTGGCGGTCTCCTGCGAGAGTTCCTCGAGCTCGTTGAGCAGCGGCTGGGCGCGCGCGGCGAGCTGGGGCGCGGCGCGGTTGCCGAGCGTGATCAGGCCGGGCCCGAGGCCGTAACTGCGTGTGTCGGACTGGCGCGCGTATCCGAGGCTCTGCAGAGTCTTGAGGAGCCGGTGCGCGGTGGGCTGGGCGAGGCCGGTGGCTGCGGCAAGCTCAGCGAGTGGGAGCTCGCCGCTCGCGGCGGCAAGCTCTTCCAGGATCGCGAACGCGCGGGCGACGGACTGGACCGTGCCGTCAGGGGCACTCGGAACCGAATTCATGATTCCATAATACGGAATCAGTGTTCCAAAATACAGTCGGATTCCCTAGGCTGAGCCTGTGACCTGCCTGAGCGGGTTGCCCGAATCATCGAGCGAAGGATCCCCTCCTATGACCCACATCGAAGACCGCGCAGGTCTCGCAGTCGCCCAGCCCATCATCGACTTCGCCGAGCAGGCGCTCGCCGCAGATGGGAGCGACGTCAACGCATTCTGGGCAGGCGTCGCCGACATCGTGCGCGATCTCACCCCGGCGAACGAGGCACTCCTCGCCCAGCGCGATGCGCTCCAGGAGCGCATCGATGCGTACCACTCAGAGCGCCCGGGCCAGCCCGATCCCGCACACTACCGAGGTTTCCTCGAAGAGATCGGGTACCTCGAGGCTGAACCCGCCGCGGTGACCGTGACGTCTGACCGCGTGGACGCCGAGATTGCTCACCTCGCAGGCCCGCAGCTCGTCGTCCCGCTGCTCAACGCGCGCTTCGCGCTCAACGCGGTAAACGCGCGCTGGGGCTCGCTCTACGACGCGCTCTACGGCACCGACGCGATCTCACGCGAGGGCGAGCTTGCGCCTGGGAAGGGGTACAACCAGGCCCGTGGGGCCGAGGTGATCGCTGAGGGGCGCCGGATCCTTGACGCCCACGTGCCGCTCGCACGCGGCTCCCACGCCGACGCCACCGGGTACACCGTAGCTGACGGCGCCCTGGTTATTGCTCTGGCCGACGGCGAAGCGACGACGCTTGCTGATCCGGCAGCGTTCGCCGGCTACCGCGGCCCTGAAAGCGCCCCCGATCGCGTGCTACTCGCACACAACGGCTTGCACATCGACATCGTCATCGACCGCGCGGGAACCAACGGGGCGACCGACGCGGCGGGCATCAATGACATCGAGCTCGAGTCGGCTCTCACAACGATCATGGACCTCGAAGACTCGGTCGCCGCTGTCGACGCCGAAGACAAGGCACTCGGCTACCGCAACTGGCGGGGTCTCATGGACGGCACCCTCGAGGAACGGGTCACGAAGGGCGACCAGACATTCACGCGCTCGGCGAACCCTGACCGTGAGTACACGACACCGGGAGGCGACGCGCTCGTGGTGCCGGGCCGCTCGCTGCTGTTCGTGCGCAATGTCGGCCACCTCATGCGCACCCCCGCAGTGCACGACGCCAACGGCGCCGAGGTGTTCGAAGGGATCCTCGACGCGATCATGACCGCGGTCGGCTCGCTCGCTGAGCTCCGCGGGGCCGCTCAGGGCCGCAACTCACGCGCGGGCTCGATGTACATTGTGAAGCCGAAGATGCACGGCTCAGCCGAAGTGTCGTTTGCTGCGACCCTGTTCGCGCGGGTCGAGACGCTGCTCGGCCTGCCGGCAAACACGCTGAAGATCGGGATCATGGACGAGGAGCGACGCACCTCCGCGAACCTCGCCGCGTGCATCAACGCCGCGAGCGACCGCGTTGTCTTCATCAACACCGGCTTCCTCGACCGCACGGGTGACGAGATTCACACCTCGATGCGCGCGGGCGCGATGCTCCCCAAGGGCGCCATCCGAGAGCAGCCGTGGCTGCCCATCTACGAGGCGCGCAACGTCGCGATCGGCGTCGACTGCGGTCTCGACGGTCGCGCCCAAATCGGCAAGGGGATGTGGGCGATGCCCGACCTCATGGCCGCGATGCTCGAGCAGAAGATCGGCCACGTCCGCGCAGGCGCATCGACCGCGTGGGTGCCGTCACCGACCGCCGCCACACTGCACGCGCTCCACTACCACCAGGTTGACGCGTTCGCCGCACGTCGCGGGCTCCCCGAGCTCGCCGCCGACAGTCTCGACGTGCTGCTCACGATTCCGCTCGCGACAGAGGGTGCGCTCACCCCCGACGTCATCGCGACCGAGGTTGAGAACAACGTGCAGTCGATCCTCGGCTATGTCGTGCGCTGGGTCGACCAGGGCGTCGGGTGCTCGAAGGTGCCAGACATCCACGACGTCGGGCTGATGGAGGATCGCGCAACCCTGCGCATCTCAAGTCAGCTGCTCGCAAACTGGCTCATGCACGGCGTCATCTCGGAGGCCGAGATCGATGCCGCGCTAGCGAAGTGCTCGGAGATCGTGGATCGTCAGAACGCCAGCGACCCAGCCTACGAGCAGCTCGCGGGCGGCGCCGGCACTGCGTACGAAGCGGCACGCAGGCTCATCATCGACGGCGCGACGCAGCCGAACGGCTACACGGAGCCGCTGTTGCACGCACTGCGCCTCCGCAAGAAGGCAGAGCTCGCAGGCTAGTCTCACTGACTTCCTCAACGGCCCGACGCTGCACGCGTCGGGCCGTTTCTTTGTTGCACGCACCCCAACAATGCGTAACGCAGGTCATGTTTTTAGGAGATAATTGTCGCGCTTTTCCAGGCTTGCCTGTATAAATAGTGGGCAATGTGTTCTCTAAATGACGAAGGAGTCCGTGGAATGTCCGCACCAAAAACCACCCCGTCATCGCAGCGGGAGCTCCGGCGAGTTGCCGCAGCGACCGTAATCGGCACCACGATCGAGTGGTACGACTTCTTTCTCTACGCGAGCGCAGCCGGGTTGGTATTTGCGGAGCTGTTCTTCGCGCCAGCGGGCCCAGGAGCCGCGACGATTGTGTCGTTCGCCACGGTCGGCGTGAGCTTCCTCTTCCGCCCACTCGGGGCCTTTCTCGCCGGCCACTTCGGCGACCGCATCGGCAGGAAGTCGATGCTCGTCATCACACTGCTGCTCATGGGCGTCGCAACGACACTCATCGGAGTGCTGCCAACGTACGCGCAGGTCGGCATGCTCGCGCCGATCTTGCTCATGCTGCTGCGAATTCTGCAGGGCCTGTCGACCGGCGGCGAGTGGGGCGGGGCCGTGCTCATGGCAGTCGAGCACTCGCCAGAGGGGCAGCGTGGGCGCATGGGGGCGTTCCCGCAGATCGGTGTTCCGCTCGGCCTGCTGCTCGCCTCGGGCGTGCTCGCGCTCATGACCGGTGTGATCTCGCCAGGTGAGGCGTTCCTCGAGTGGGGCTGGCGCATCCCGTTCCTGCTGAGCTTCGTACTCATCATCGTCGGCATTGTTGTGCGCCGCGCGGTCGAGGAGAGCCCCGTGTTCACCGAGATCTCCGAGCGCAAGGAGCAGACGAAGATTCCCGTCGTGCAGCTCTTCAAGAAGCACTGGCTGCTGGTACTTCTCGCGGCGCTGACGTTCGCCGGGAACAACGCTGCCGGATACATGACGACGGGCGGCTACATCCAGAACTACGCGACGACCCCGATCGCCGACGGCGGCCACGTCGGCATGGAGCGAACGCCCGTGCTGCTCGCTGTGGCAGCTGCGGCTGTCGTGTGGCTCATTGTCACATTCCTCGCGGGAATGCTCTCTGACCGGATCGGGCGCAAAAAGACCTACGTGATCGGCTGGCTCGCGTTCCTCGCCGTGATCTTCTTCCTCTTCCCGATGGTGAACACGGGCAACGTCTGGGTGCTCTTCGCAGGCCTCTCGCTCTTCGCGATCGGCAACGGACTCACCTACGGCCAACAGGCGGCCTACTTTACCGAGCTATTTCCCGCATCGATCCGCTTCTCCGGGGTTTTGATCACCTACGCGATCGGCGCGATCCTCGGCGGTGCGTTCGCTCCGACCATCTCGCAGGCGCTCGTGCAGGCCACGGGCACGTCGACCTCGGTCGCCGTCTACATCGCAAGCGTCATGTGCGTAGCGTTCCTCGCGACGATACTGCTTCGCGACCGCACCGACATTCCGCTGGGACCCGAGCATGAGGAACAGCAGCAGAAAGGGCACTTCATCTGGGAGAAGTCCGGCGTGTGATCAGGCCCTGCCCGGCTCGCTCCTCATGGGTGTGTGGCGGAGCGGGCCGGGCAGTTCGGTGCGCGAACGCGCCTAGCCGCTGATCACGTGCGGGTTCGCTACGGCCTTCAGCCCCTCAACACCGAACTCGCGACCGTAGCCCGACTGCTTGACCCCGCCAAACGGGATCATCGGGTGCAGGCCGCCGTGCGAGTTGATCCACGTTGTGCCGGCCTCGAGCCGCGCGGCAACCTCGATCGCCTTCGCGCGGTCGCTCGACCACACGGAGGAACCAAGACCGACCTCGAGCTCGTTCGCGAGCCGCACTGCCTCGTCGACGTCTGAGTACCGGATGATCGGCAGCGCCGGACCAAACTGCTCCTCGAGCACGAGCTCCTGATGCGCATCAATGTCGGCGATGAGCGTCGCGGGGTAGAAATAGCCGGCCGCCTCGCGGTCGGGGTTGCCGCCCAGCACAACGCGCGCGCCAGCGGCCTTCGCTGACTCGACCAGGCGATCAACCACGTCGAACTGCGCTTGGTTCTGCAGCGGTCCGAGCAGGTTCTGCTCGTCGAGCCCGACACCCATGGGGGTTGCCTCGGCAACCTTCGCGAGCTCCTCAACGACCGCGTCGTAGATGGAGTCGTGCACGTACAGCCGCTTGAGTGCCGCACACGTCTGACCGGTGTTGATGAACGCGCCCCAGAAGAGATCCTCCGCGATCGCCTGCGGATCAGCGTCGGGGAGCACGATGCCAGCATCGTTGCCGCCGAGCTCGAGGGTGAGCCGGGTGAGGTTCGGCGCTGACGCCTCGACGATGCCCTTGCCGACCTTGGTCGACCCGGTGAACATGATCTTGCCGATCTTCGGGCTGCGGACGAGCGCATCTCCGACCGAGCGGCCAGGGCCCGGAACGATGTTCAGAACACCCTCAGGGAGCACAGTGTTCATGACGTGCACAAGTGCGAGCACCGACAGGGTGGTCGTCTCGGCGGGCTTCAGCACAACCGTGTTGCCCATGCGAAGCGACGGCGCAATCTGCCAGATCGAGATCATCATCGGCCAGTTCCACGGTGAGATCGCGCCGACAACGCCGATCGGGCGATAGTGCATCTCTGCGTAGCCCGACTCGTCGTCAACGACGACCTCGGGGGCGAGCGGCGTGGCCGCGGCGGCGCGCGTCCACGCAACACAGCCGCCCACCTCGAAGCGGGCGTTCGGGCCGTTCAGCGGCTTGCCCTGCTCCCGTGAGAGGAGCTCGGCGAGCGGCTCGGCGTGCGCCTCGATCGCGTCCGCGGCACGGTTCAAATACTCAGAGCGCTTCGCCTCAGGAAGCGCTGCCCACTCACGCTGGGCGAGCTCCGCGCGGTCGATTGCGGCCTCGAGCGCGGCGACGTCCTGCACCGGTGCGACGCCGATGAGTTCGCCGGTCGCTGGGTCGAACACCTCGCGGGTGTGCTCTCCGGTGTCAGCTGCTGGCGCGGTGACAGCGGCGAGTAGGGTCTCGTAACTCATTGATTGCTCCTCTTCGAAAAGATTCGTGTCGGCCCCAGGCTCAGCCGGGTGCCCGTGGATGATGTGATCTCAGTACAGTGGGGTCAGCCGCGCGGCTTGCCGCAGCCACATGAGGCGCTGCCGCAGCGGCACGCGTCCCCTCCGCAGCAGCCGCAGCCGCCGTTGGTGCAGCAGCCGTCGCCGCTGCCGTCGCCGCTGCCGTCGCCGCTGCCGTCGCCGCCGCTGTCGCACGACGCACTCGCGCGCGCGTCTGCGGGAAGGTTCATCGCCGGGTTCTGGTCGAGGAAGCCGTGCGGCTTGAACCAGAAGCCCGAGTAATCGACGGGCATAATCGGCCAGTCCTCGGTGCGCGGAATGTGTGTCGGTCCGAAGGAATGCCAGAGCACAATGTCCTCGCCGTCGAGCGAACGGTCGGCGGCCGTCCACGCAGGCAGGCCATCGCCCGGTTGCCGAGAGTTCGGGGCGAACCCCGCGGGTAGAGCTCCTCCGCGTCAAACTGGGTGCCCCAGAGGGGCTTGGTGGCGAACGCTGCGCGACCGTGCAC
>JAGNOB010000095.1 GCA_017990305.1 Leucobacter sp. | reverse complement strand
CGGATAGCCGCCGGGCTGGGGCTGGTCCGGCTGCTGCGGGTACCCGCTGGGCTGCTGTTCCTGCTCCTGCTGCCAGCCCTGCGCAGGCGGCGCGTACTGTGGAGATGCGTAAGACGCGTCCTGCTGCGGAGCGTGGGGCTCAGCGTTGGGATCGGGCGTGGCGCCACCCGGCGTCTCGTTCGGGTCGTGTTCCGGGGGCAACTGCGTCATACAGCCAGTCTACGCTTTGCACCTTTCAAGGTGTTGGTGGCGGTGCAGCACGCATCAGTACAGCAGAAACTGTGCGGTCTCTTTGCTCTCGGCTCCGCCCGCGGCTGCGCTCAGGTGATAAGAGGCGCCGTCTGCGCCAACAGCGTCCCGGCTGATGTCGCAGGTCTCGGTGCTCGAGCGCGTGCGATCCCACTGGATGGCCTCGGTCTCGAGCGCCTCGCCGGCATCGAGCTTCACGGGGAGACTCTCTGCGCCCGTTTGGCAGTCCGTTGAACGCCAAACCTCGTCGCTTCCGCTCGCAACCACGAACTGCATGCCAGCGGTCCCGAGATCGGCGATGCACGCGTCCTTGCCGGAGTTCGTGACTTTGAGCGAGAGCTGCGGGAGCTCGTCTGCCCCGTAGGCACCCTGGTCAGTCATTGGGACGACCTCGAGCGCAGACTGCGCGCACGCGACGGGTTCGCCTGCCGCAGGCTCGGCAGTCGGCGTCTCGGCAACGTCACTCGGCACCTCAGCGGGCTGAGCACTCGTCCCGCCATCGCCCGACCCTGGTCGGACGATAATGAGTACGATCGCGATGATCACTGCCACGAGGCCGAGCAGCACGGCGATTCTTCGCCGCACGTACACGCTTCGGTCCTTCGGCCCCACGGGTTCGCGCAGAGCCGAGCCTGTTCCGTGCGGATCCGACGGATCTTGAGGAGGACGCCTGGCCATGGGCTCAGCGTACCCCGAGGTTAGGCTACAGGTGCTTCAACATGCGGGTGTTGCCGAGGGTATTCGGTTTCACCCGTGCCAGGTCGAGGAACTCGGCAATGCCCTCGTCGTGTGAGCGCAGCAGTTCCGCGTAGACATCGGCAGCGACGAGTTCAGCATCTTCGCCAACTTCAGAGAAGCCGTTGCGACCGAAAAACTCGGTCTCGAACGTCAGGCAGAAGAGCTGCTGCAGGCCGAGATTTCGCGCTCGTTCCTCGAGCGCGAGCAGCACCGCTCGGCCGACACCGCGGCCCAGATATTCCTCGGAGACGCCGAGAGTGCGCACTTCGCCCAGGTGCTCCCACATGACGTGCAGCGCGCCATAGCCAATCACACGCTGCTCCGCGTCCTCGGCAACCATGAACCCTGGAACCGCACCGTAGAGCTCGACCATGTCCTTGCCGAGCAGAATTCGCCTGGCAACGAGCGGTTCCATCAGGTCCACGATCTTCGCAACGTCGTGCGTGGTCGCTGGGCGTACGTTGATGGCGCTGGTATCGCTCATGCTCATGGACAAAGTCTAGTGCGCACACATCCCCCGACCGCGATGTCCGAATTCCGCGCGCGTGGGTCGCCTCACTCCGGGCAGAATGATTCCGTGACTTCCTCTTCGCCCACACTCCCCCTCAGCTTCGATGCCTGCTATCGCGCTGCCTCGGGCCGAGATGCGCGTTGGGACGGCCGGTTCTATCTCGGTGTCACGAGCACGGGTATCTACTGCCGACCGTCGTGCCCCGCGCGAAAGCCGAAGCCGGAGAACTGCCGATTCTTTCCGACCGCAGCAGCATGCGTCGCCGCGGGGTTCCGAGCATGCAAGCGCTGCCGTCCAGACGCGTTGCCCGGCAGCAGGGACTGGGATCATCGGAGCGACCTCGTTGCGCGCGCAGTGCGACGAATTCGCGACGGCGCTGTCGACGAACTGGGTGTCGCGGGACTCGCCCGCGAGCTCGCAGTGAGCGAGCGGCACCTCAGGCGGATGCTTCTGGACGAAATCGGGGCAACGCCGCTGCAACTCGCGCGCACCAGGAGGGCTCACGCCGCACGGACGCTGATCGAGCAGACCGCGCTCCCGCTCACGGACATCGCATTCGCGTCAGGCTTCGGCAGTATCCGCCAGTTCGGTGAGACGATGCGCGAGGAGTTCGGCGTCGCTCCCTCTGCCCTGGAGCGTCGCACGGGAGTCTCGGGCCAGACGACAGAAGGCGGTCCGGTTTCAACGGAGCTCCCGCGACTCGCGCTGCGGCTGCAAACACGCGCGCCCTTCGACGGAGTAGCGACCCGAGCTTTCCTCGCCGCGCACGCAATTCCTGGCCGCGACGAGGTCAGTGAGATTGCCCTCACAACGGCCCACGCGCTCGATGTACCGGGTGGCACCGCCAGCGTCGAAATCGCCTGGGGCGACGTGCCACCTGTCACCGTGCAAGAACACGGGACGCTTGGTCTGCCAGTGGTGTTGACCCTGCCGAGCCTCGCCGACACGATGCCCGCGATCCAACTGGTGAGACGCATGCTCGACGTCGCAGCGGACCCGCACCGGATTGCCGCAGCCCTGTCACCGCACCCGCTGCTCGCCCCGCTCGTCAAGGCGAGGCCGGGCCTCAGATTGCCCGGTGCACGAGAGCCGCACGAGTTCGCTTTGGCAACCGTCCTCGGCCAGCAGGTCACGCTTGCCGGCGCGCGCACCCTGCAGGGCAGACTCGTAGCCGCATTCGCGGACACAGTGTCAGGAGGCGCTCCAGGTCACCGATTTGCCGGCCGCATTTCCGCGGCACGGATCGCGGCTGAAGCTCCCGAATCGCTTCGAGCGATCTTGGGGATCACCGGGGCACGTGCGACGACGCTCAGTGTGCTGGCTCAGGCGCTGACCGCGGGACTTGACCTCGGCCCAGGGGCCGACCGCAAGCACGCCAGAACGGAACTGCTCGCGCTGCGCGGCATCGGCCCCTGGACCGTTGAGCTCATCGCGATGCGGGCTTTGGGAGACCCCGACGCATATCCATCAGGCGACCTCATCCTCCGCCGCGCCCTCGGGGTCGACAACCCCAGGGAGGCCGTGCAGATCGCCGAACCGTGGCGCCCGTACCGGGGCTACGCAACCCAGTTTCTCTGGGCCGACTTCCTCGCCAGTGCGGGGACAAAGGAGTCAGCATGAGCACCCCACTCGCACACGTCACCGTCGACATCGTCGGCCATCCGTTCCTCACGATTTGGAGCCAGGAGGACAACGTCGTTCGCGCTGCGGGATTCGCCACCCCCACAACCTCACGGGAACGCCATCCGCATGCAGCAGCAGGGGTATCGGGCGACCTGCTCTGGCAGCGCCTGCAGGGGAGCGCTCCAGATCTCACGGCCCGCGGGATAGCTGACGCGGAAACCGCAGACGGGTCCATCCCGACCGCACTCAGGGCCTACGCCGCTGGCGATGTCGCCGCTATCGATACACTCAGCGTCTCACAACGCGAGACCCCGTTTCGGCGAGAGGTCTGGGACGCGCTCCGCACCGTGGAAGCGGGGCAGGCAGTGACGTACTCCGAACTCGCTGATCGCGCTGGCAGGCCAGCTGCGGTCCGAGCTGCGGCTTCGGTGTGCGCCGTCAACCTGATCGCCCTCATTATCCCGTGTCACCGGGTGGTGCGGGCAGACGGCAGCCTCGGCAAGTATCTGTTCGGCCGAGCTATCAAGGACAGTCTGCTTGCACACGAAGGCGCACCGCGCATGCCGCAGGCACGCAAAAGGGGCCCGGCGTAACGCCGAGCCCCCGTATGCGCGTAAGTTACTCGCCCTGGCCTGGAGTGATCCCAGTCGAGGCAGCAGCCGCAGCTGCAGCCGCCGAAGCCTCGCCGTGCGACTTCTCCGTGTCGCGCTTCGTCACGAACGTGAACTTGCCGTCCTCGAGATCCACCATGACGGTGTCGCCCGCGAGCAGTTCTGCGCCGAGGATCTGCTCCGAGAGTCGATCCTCGATCTCGCGCTGAATCGCACGGCGAAGCGGACGTGCGCCGAGTGTCGGGTCGTACCCGATCTCGGACAGACGCTCGCGAGCCTCCGGCGAGACCTCGATGTACATATCGCGGTCGAGCAGGCGATCCTTGAGCTGCTTCACGAACAGGTCGACGATCTGCAGCAGCTCGGGCTTCGAGAGCTGCGGGAAGACGATCGTGTCATCGACACGGTTGAGGAACTCGGGCTTGAAGTGCTTCTTGAGCTCCTCGTTGACCTTGCCCTTCATCGTCTCGTAGCCGACCTGCGAGTCACCCTCGAGCTGGAACCCGACGGGGCCGCCGGCGATCGCCGAGGAACCGAGGTTCGTAGTCATGATGATGACGGTGTTCTTGAAGTCGACAACGCGGCCCTGGCCGTCGGTGAGACGACCCTCCTCGAGCACCTGCAACAGCGAGTTGAAGATGTCGGGGTGCGCCTTCTCGATCTCGTCGAACAGTACGACTGAGAATGGCTTGCGGCGGACCTTCTCGGTGAGCTGGCCGCCCTCTTCGAAGCCGACGAACCCGGGAGGGGCACCGAACAGGCGCGAAACGGTGTGCTTCTCGCCGTACTCGGACATGTCGAGCGAGATGAGCGCATCCTCGTCGTCGAACAGGAACTCCGCGAGTGCCTTCGCGAGCTCGGTCTTGCCGACACCCGTGGGGCCAGCGAAGATGAACGAGCCAGAGGGGCGCTTCGGATCCTTCAGGCCAGCACGCTGGCGGCGGATCGTCTTCGCGAGCGCCGAGATGGCCTCGTTCTGGCCGATGACCCGCTGGTGCAGGGCATCTTCCATGAAGCGGAGACGCGAGGTCTCTTCCTCGGTGAGCTTGAAGACGGGAATACCGGTCGCCTGCGCGAGCACCTCGGCGATGAGTCCCTCATCAACCTCAGCGTTCGTCGCGACATCGCCCGCACGCCACTGCTTCTCAAGGCGGAGACGTTCGGCGATGAGCTTCTTTTCCTCGTCGCGCTTGTTCGCGGCCTTCTCAAAGTCCTGCGCCTCGATTGCCTGCTCCTTATCGGCGCGGACAACGGCGATCTTCTCGTCGAATTCGCGCAGCTCGGGCGGGCTCGAGAGGATCGAGAGGCGGAGGCGTGCGCCTGCCTCGTCGATCAGGTCGATGGCCTTGTCCGGGAGGAAGCGATCCTGCACGTAGCGATCCGCGAGGTTGACAGCGGCGACGATAGCGCCGTCGGTGATCGAGACCTTGTGGTGCGCCTCGTAGCGGTCGCGAAGCCCCTTCAGGATGTTGATCGAGTGCGGGAGCGACGGCTCGTTCACCATGATCGACTGGAAGCGACGCTCAAGCGCCGCGTCCTTCTCGAAGTGCTTGCGGAACTCATCGAGTGTGGTCGCACCGATGGTCTGCAGCTCGCCGCGCGAGAGCATCGGCTTGAGAATGTTCGCTGCGTCGATCGCGCCCTCCGCAGCACCAGCGCCGACAAGCGTGTGGATCTCATCGATGAAGATGATGATGTCGCCGCGGTTACGGATCTCCTTGGTGACCTTCTTCAGGCGCTCCTCGAAGTCACCGCGGTAGCGGCTACCTGCGATCATCGACGAGAGGTCAAGCACGTAGACCTGCTTGTCCTTCAGCGTCTCGGGGACTTCACCCTTGATGATGGCCTGAGCGAGCCCCTCGACAACGGCGGTCTTGCCGACGCCGGGCTCACCGATCAGTACGGGGTTGTTCTTCGAGCGGCGCGAGAGGATCTGCATGACCCGCTCGACCTCTTTCTCACGCCCGATGACGGGGTCAAGCTTGCCCTCGCGAGCTGCCTGAGTGAGGTTGCGGCCGAACTGGTCGAGTACCTGCGAGCCCTTGGGAGCTTCGCCGGCCTCGGGGGCACCAACGGTCGCGCTTTCCTTGCCTGCCTGGTAGCCCGAGAGGAGCTGGATCACGGCCTGGCGGACGCGGTTGAGGTCAGCACCGAGCTTGACGAGCACCTGAGCGGCGACGCCCTCGCCCTCACGAATGAGGCCGAGCAGGATGTGCTCAGTACCGATGTAGTTGTGTCCGAGCTGCAGCGACTCGCGCAGGCTCAGCTCAAGCATCTTCTTCGCACGCGGCGTAAACGGAATATGGCCCGACGGCGGCTGCTGACCGGTCCCGATGATTTCGGTGACCTGTGCGCGCACAGCGTCGAGTGAGATGTCGAGCTGCTCAAGAGCTTTCGCCGCGACACCCTCGCCCTCGTGAATGAGGCCGAGCAGGATGTGCTCAGTACCAATGTAGTTGTGGTTGAGCAGCTTCGCCTCTTCCTGGGCGAGCACGATCACGCGACGAGCGCGGTCAGTGAATCTCTCAAACATCTATACCCTCCTTGACGGTTCGCACGGAGTGTGGATCCGCCGATAGACCCAGGCTACGCGCCCCGGGAGACATGTGGGGCCGTGTTCGCCAGAGGCGTGACGCGCGGGATCGGTACTCGCTAGGCCGTACGAATGCGGAGAAACCCTTGGCTTGACAATTCATACCGCACACAATTAACTTATCGATAAGCGATAACAACGATAATCGATATGCTTCGACGAGCGTCGCCGGCGGCTTCCCTGCGCGGCACCCCGACCGACGCTCCACTGCCAGCCAAGGACGCACACCACATGACAGTTCATTCCGCTTACCGCCCCGCCAAGGCCGACCGTGTCGCACTGGTGATCCTCATGCTGCTCGGCGCTGCAATTATCGTGGCAATCGCTGTCGACTTCGTCGCGAGCACGGCCCGCATGCTCAGCCCAGGGCCACACCATGTCTCTGCTACGTTCTTCGAGCTTCCCGCGACGCTGCCGCTCGGTCCAGGCGGCACCGAGGTTCCTGCTTCGGTGACTGCCGCGTCGGTCGAGGTG
>JAGNOB010000094.1 GCA_017990305.1 Leucobacter sp. | reverse complement strand
GTGATCGCGGTGAGGCCGACACCGAGGAACGCGAATACGAGGCCGACGAGCGCGGCGAAGTCTTCGAGCAGGATGACGGGGAGTTCGGGTGACTTCGACCGCTTGATGAACGTCAGCCAGCTTGTGGCGCCCTTGTGCGGGCGGCTCTCCTTGATTGCGGTGCGCAGTGAGAAACTTTCGAGCACGATCGCGATTGCGAGCACAACCAGGGGCAGCCACCACATCGCGAGCGTGTGCGGGTCGCGAATCTTGGAGATGCCCTCCCAGATTGAGAACAGGCCACCGATCGAGAACAGCACGATCGCGACAATGAAGGCGTAGACGTAGCGTTCACGGCCATAGCCGAAGGGATGCTCGCGGTCTGGGGCACGCTTTGCCTTGCGGCCACCGAGGAGGAGCAGGAGCTGGTTGCCGGAGTCCGCCAGTGAGTGCACGCCCTCTGCGAGCATCGCCGAGGAGCCCGAAAGGGCCCACGCGATGAACTTCGTAATGGCGATACCAACATTCGCGAGGAGCGCTGCGATGATCGCGCGCTTTCCGCCTTCACTGCTCATTGTGCCTCCTGGGTACGTTGCCCTTCGGCCTCAAGTGTATGCGGGACTACATTCTTTGCTAGTGGTCACGCTGGAGAACCCCAAAATGCCAGCTGAGCCTGACCGGGCGTTGAGGGAATGTCGGGCAGACTGGAACGCATGACGACGCAGCCAGAAACCGTAACCCTGCCACGCACCGCAATGATCGGAGTCGGATCGATGGGTGGGGCGATCCTCGCCGGTCTCCGAAGCCCGTCGGTGGATATCGCGCGGCCCATCACTGTGACGACGAACTCCGCGGCGAGTGCTGCAGAGTTCGCTGGCGCAGACGACGTCGTCGCGTACGCGGCAGAGACTGAGCCAGACGCGAATCGGATCGCGGTGCGCGACGCCGAGGTCGTTATGCTCGCGGTCAAGCCGTGGATGATCGCCGACGTGGCGCGGGGGATCGCTGCGGATCTCGCTCCAGGCGCGATCGTCGTGAGCGTCGCCGCTGGCGTCTCCTGTGCACAGATCGAGGCGGTCTTGCCCGAGGCCCAGGTCGTGCGTGCAATGCCGAACACGCCGTCGCACCTCGGCCGCGGCGTGACGGGCGTCGCAGGCGGAGATTCAGCCTCACCAGAGGCAGTCGAGACGGTTCGCCGGGTGTTTGAAACCGTCGGCGATGTCATTGTGGTGCGTGAAGACCAGATCAACGACGTTGCCGCAGTGTCGGGGTCGGGCCCCGCATACGTGTTCCTTTACGTTGAGGAAATGACGGCTGCGGCCATCCGTCGTGGCTTCACCCCGGAGCAGGCGCGCGTGCTCGTCAACGGGACAGTCTCCGGCTCAGCAGAGCTGCTCGTGCAGAGCGGTGAGGAGCCCGGCAAGCTGCGGCGCAACGTCACCAGCCCCAAGGGCACCACAGAGCAGGCCGTCATCGTGCTGCAGGAAGCCGGGTGGGGCGAACTCTTCGACCGGGCGCTCGCGGCGAACGTGCGCCGGTCAGAAGAGCTCGAGCGCGGGGAGTAGCCCCGCGCCGCCCCTACGCGACGCGTTCTGCGATATCGGTGCGGAACTGGCCGCCCTCGAGATCGATCTCGTTGATAGCCGAGTACGCGCGTGCGCGAGCTTCGGCGAAGTTTTGGCCGCGCGACACCACGCCGAGCACGCGCCCACCGGTTGCGATCCAGCCGTCGGACGCGGTCCGCGCTGTGGCGGCGTGCACGAGATGGACGCCAGTGACCGCTGCAGCCGCGTCGAGACCGGTGAGTTCACGGCCGGTCGCCACGTCACCGGGGTAGCCCTCGCTGGCGAGCACGACGATCATTGCGGGCTCGTCGGAGAACGTCGGCGCCGGAAGTGAGGCGAGTTCTCCCTGCGCCGAAGCGAGCAGGTAGGCGCTCAGCGGCGACTCGAGGCGTGCGAGTACGACCTGCGTCTCCGGATCACCGAAGCGCGCGTTGAACTCGATGACGCGCACACCGTTCGGCGTAACAATCAGACCGCAGTAGAGCAGCCCGATGAACGGGGTGCCCTCGGCCGCGAGCTGGCGCACCGTCGGGATCGCGACTGTCTGCTTGATTTCCTCGACAAAGGCCTCAGTGCCACCTGGCAGCCACGGCAGAGGCGAGTAGGCGCCCATGCCGCCAGTGTTCGGGCCCTCGTCGCCGTCGAAGATGCGCTTGTAGTCCTGCGCGGGAGTGAGCGCGACGACATCCTTACCGTCGGCGAAGAAGAACAGCGAGACCTCCTGGCCGTCGAGGAACTCCTCGACGAGTACCTCGCCGTGCGGGGCCCAGGTGGTGACGTGCGCGAGGGCCGCGTCGCGATCTTCCGTCACGAGCACGCCCTTGCCCGCGGCGAGCCCGTCGGCCTTCACGACGTAGGGGGCACCGAACTCGTCGAGCACCGCAGCAGCGTCTGCCGCCGTAACGCGGGCTGCGCGGCCGGTTGGCACGCCAGCCTCGTCCATGATCCGCTTTGCAAACGCTTTCGAGCCTTCAAGCTGCGCCGCGTCGGCGTTCGGACCAAACACAGGCACGCCGCCCGCGCGCAGCGGGTCAGCGACGCCAGCGACAAGCGGCGCTTCCGGGCCAATGATGACGAGGTCGAAGCCGCGATCCGCAACGTACTTCTCCACGGCGACGGGGTCGGTGAATGCGAGATCCACCGTGTCGACCCCACTCGCCGCGATCCCGGCATTCCCGGGAGCGCAGACGATGCTGTGCCCAGCGTCCTCCGCGAGTAGAGCAAGAACGATGGCGTGTTCGCGGGCACCCGGCCCCAAGACGAGAATCTTCACTCCTCAAGGATAGTCTGGGCTGATGGCCAGACGCAGGATCTCAGCAGCAGACGGGCTCGCCGCACTCGCCGCGGTCGAATCCGGGAGCACCGCGCGCACCGATATCGCGACCGCGGTGCGGTTTCTTCTCGAGGAGCTCGCTGAACTCGCCCCAGGCAAAACCGTCGAGGTACGCGTGCCTCCCTACGGCGCCGTGCAGTGCGTCGGCGGGCTCACGCACACGCGGGGCACGCCGCCCAACGTGATTGAGACCGACGCAGCGACGTGGATCGGGATCGCGACCGGCACCCTGAGCTGGGACGAAGCGAAGACCGGCGCGCGCGTGCTCGCCTCCGGGTCACGCGCGAACCTCGCGGGGCTGCTCCCCGTGATCCGCCGTGGTCGCTGAGCGGCCAGCACGCCCAGCGACCTCCGCTGAGACGCAACACACAACCGAAACCTGAGAGAATAGCCCCATGTCAAGCGAAACCCAGCAGACCGTCGAACTTCAGCGATCCGTTCGGATCGGGCGCCTGCTGATCGTCGGGGCCATTGTCGGCGCGATCGTTGGCGCGCTCGTGACGACGCTGTTCCCCATCCCCGAGAAGGCCCTGTACACGATGGGCCAGATCGCCGGCTTCATGCTGCTGATTGGCGGCGTCGTGGGGCTTTTGCTCGGCGGCGTGCTCGCGCTGATCCTGTCTGCCGTGGCGAAACGCAAGCGCGGCACGGCAGTGATCGAGCACACGGTCGTCGTCGACGAGGGCGTCGAACCACAGGACGTCGCCGCTTCCAGCGACGCGTCCGCCGACCCGACGGCTCCCTCTACCGAGCCCGTTGCCAGCGAAAAAACTGAGTCCGAGCGCGAATAACCCGCAGCGAGCTGTGCAATAATCGGCGAGTTCTTAGTGAAAGGGGCTCGTCATGATACAAGGATTGACCGGACCGCATCTCATCGTCATCGTCTTCCTCGTTGTGCTGCTGTTTGGCGCCCCGAAGCTTCCCGGGCTCGCAAAGAGCTTGGGCCAGTCGATGAAGATCCTGAAGCAGGAAGTCCGCTCCGACGAGCCAAGCGACACCGATCCGCAGCAGCCAGGCGGCGCCGCGGGCGCGAACTAGATAGGGACTCTGCTTGAGCCCGCGGGCCGACGACGTGGCGCGGGTTCTCAGGCTTCTCCGCGCGCGTATCGCGGAACTGCGGTAGCTTTGACCTAAGCGTTATATAGCGAGGAGTGCGTTAATCATGATCGGCAACATGGGTGGTCCCACCCTCATCGTCATTGTATTCATTGTGCTGCTGCTCTTTGGTGCGCCGAAGCTTCCCGCGCTTGCGAAGAGCCTGGGTCAGTCGATGAAGATCCTGAAGAAGGAAGTTCGTTCAGACGACACCGCCGCAGGCGAGGACTCTGGTGTCGCCGACAAGGGCGACACGACCGAAGCTCCGAAGAAGTCGGAGTAAGCGCTTCCCTCCAGCTCACACACAAAGAAAGCCGCCGCGTTCGCAGTGAACGGGCGGCTTTCTTTGTGCCTGGGAGACGTTGAGCGCTAGCTCGTCTGCGTTTCCTCAACCCATGCGAGGTACTCGGCGTCGACGTTGCCGGCGATGTACTCTCCGGTGAAGCAGCTCTCCTCGAGCTTCGTGACCTCGGACTGGCCGGCGAGAATCGCGCGGTTCATGCCCTCGACAGTCTGGTAAATGAGGTGATCCGCCCCGAGCTCGGCAGCAATCTCGGCTGGTGTGCGGCCGTGCGCGATGAGCTCGTCACGCGACGGCATGTTGATGCCGTACACGTGCGGGAACAGTACCGGCGGAGCCGCGGACGCGAAGATCACGGAGCGCGCACCCGCGTTGCGCGCCATCTCGACGATCTCGCGCGAGGTGGTGCCGCGCACAATGGAATCGTCGACGAGGAGCACGTCCTTGCCCTTGAACTCGATGTGCATAGCGTTGAGCTTCTGACGCACGCTGCGCTTGCGCACCGATTGGCCGGGCATGATGAATGTGCGGCCGACATAACGGTTCTTGAAGAACCCCTCGCGGTACTCGATGCCGAGGTTGCGCGCGAGCTGCATTGCGGCAGGACGGCCAGAATCGGGGATGGGCATGACGACGTCGATGTTGACGCCAGGTAGCTCCTCGCGGATCCGCTCGGCGAGAACATCACCCATGCGCAGCCGCGCGTCGTAGACAGAGATGCCGCTGAGCACCGAGTCCGGTCGAGCGAGGTAGATGTACTCGAACGCGCACGGCACGAGCTGCGAGTTCGGCGTGCACTTGCGCGAGACCATCGTGCCGTCGGCAGAGATGAGGATCGTCTCGCCCGGCTCGACGTCGCGAACGATCTCGTAGCCGCCGGACTCGAGCACGAGCGACTCCGAGGCGACAACCCACTCGTCCTGTCCGGTCTCGGAGAGGCGGTGGCCGAGCACGAGCGGACGGATGCCGTTCGGGTCGCGGAACGCTACGAGGCCGTAGCCTGCGATGAGCGCAATGGCTGCGTACGAGCCCTCGACGCGTTCGTGCAGACGGGTAACCGCCTCAAACACCTGCTCGGCGTCGAGCGACAGCCCCGAGATGCTCGCCTGCAGCTCGTTCGCGAGCACGTTGAGCAGCAGCTCCGTGTCCGAGTGCGTGTTCAGGTGGCGACGATCCACGTTGTACAGCTCGGCGGTGAGCTCGCGAGTGTTCGTGAGATTGCCGTTGTGCACGAGGATGATGCCGTAGGGGGCGCCGACGTAGAACGGCTGCGCCTCTTCTTCCCGGGCGGCATCGCCCTTGGTGGCGTAGCGCACGTGGCCGAGGCCGACGTTGCCCATGAGCATGCGCATGTCGCGGGTGCGGTAGCCCTCGCGAACCTGGCCCTTCATCTTCACTGTGTGAAAATGATCACCCTCGAGGGTCGCGATGCCGGTGGAATCCTGGCCGCGGTGCTGCAACAGCAACAGGCTGTCGTAAATCTGTTGGTTGACGTGATCAGACGAGACGATGCCTACGATGCCGCACATGTTGCGAGTTCGCTCCACTGGGTAAGGTGTTTGCGCCAAACGACGCAGCTAATAGTTTCCCACACCTGCGACCGTGTAAACGATCAGGAAACAAACCGAGTCTTGAAAGGCAGTGCCGCTGCACCCGCTCGCGGCAGGGTAGCCTTAGGGGGTGAGCGAAAACTCGTCGATCTATGCCCAGTCCGGTGTTGACACTGCCGCCGGAGACCTCGCTGTCGAACTCATGAAGTCGGCCGTCCAGCGCACACACGGGCCGGAGGTGCTCGGTGGCTTCGGTGGCTTCGCCGGCATGTTCGACGCGTCAGCGCTCACGGGCTACAAGCGCCCGCTGCTCGCCTCCTCGACCGACGGCGTCGGCACGAAGGTTGCGATCGCCCAGGCGATCGACAAGCACGACACCATCGGGCAGGACCTCGTTGCGATGGTCGTCGACGATATCGTCGTGGTCGGCGCGAAGCCGCTGTTCATGACCGACTACATCGCCTGCGGCAAGGTCGTGCCCGAGCGCATTGCCGACATCGTGCGCGGCATCGCCGAGGCATGCGAGGCGACCGGCACCGCCCTCGTGGGTGGCGAGACCGCCGAGCACCCCGGCCTACTCGGCCCTGACGACTACGACGTTGCTGGTGCTGCGACGGGCGTGGTTGAGGCAGACAACATGCTCCACTCGGGCCTCGTCGAAGATGGCGACGTCGTCATCGCGATGGCCGCCTCGGGCCTGCACTCAAACGGATTCTCGCTCGTGCGCCACATTCTGACCGACAAGGGCATCGGATACGAGCAGCACAGTGCCGAGCTTGGCGCGACCTACGGCGAGGCGCTGCTCACTCCGACTGCGCTGTACACCGCGCCGCTGCTGCGTGTACTCGAAGCTCCGGCTACCGCAGGCGCGATTCACTCGCTCAGCCACGTCACCGGTGGCGGTATCGCGGCGAACCTCGCCCGCGTGCTCCCCGTTGGCTCGTGGATCGAGGTGGATCGTTCCACCTGGTCGCCGCTGCCGGTA
>JAGNOB010000093.1 GCA_017990305.1 Leucobacter sp. | reverse complement strand
CCACCCTCTTAAGGGAGGAAACTCCCCTGTCCGTGAGTGAACTCGCAGCGCTCATCGGTGTCGACCAGCCTCGCGCCTCACGTCTTGTTCAGCAGGCGGTTGAGCGTGGGCACGCGGAGCGGGAAGCCGACCCCAACGACGCAAGACGCACCCGCGTGCGCATCACCGAGTCGGGCCAGCAAATGGTGCAAGGTGTTCGTGGCCGACAGCGCGAGGACGCGACCGCTGCCCTCCTCGCACTGACTGAACCCGAACGGAACGAGCTGATTAGGCTGCTCGAAAAACTCGCGGACGCATGGCCGCAGCCCTCGTCCCCCCGCTCATAAGCCCTGCTTTCAGCGAGATCACCCCATTTCAACGGCAGAAACGATGGCATCTCGCTGAAAAGATGTCGATTCGGCGCAAGGGGGCGGCGCAGGGCCGGCACAGGGGCACAGGGGCACAGGGCGAGGGGGCGGGAAAAGAAAGCGCCCCCCACGCACCCGATAGAGCCCGGCTACCCTTGCTTCGTTTCCGACCTGGGGGAGTTAACCAAGATATCGCCACGTGAGGGGCGGATCTAGTCTAGCGGATCACGAGGACCGCTTCGAACCACCTCCGGAATCGGTGTCGGCAGCGGGCGCCTCACCCGCGACGGGAATCGCCCCCGTCGCAGTAGCCGGCTTGCCCGAAAGCAGCTCTTCGGCGTGCTCCTCGTCGATCTCACCGGCAAACTGTGCCTGGTAGAGCGTGTAGTACGCGCCGCGACGGGCGAGCAGTTCGACGTGCGACCCCTGCTCAACGATGCTGCCAGCCTCCATCATGAGAATGGTGTCGGCGTCGCGAATCGTTGAAAGCCTGTGGGCGATCACGAACGACGTGCGGTCGCTCCGCAGCGCCCGCATTGCCTGCTGCACGAGCACCTCGGTGCGCGTGTCGACCGAGGAGGTCGCCTCATCGAGGATCAGCAGTGACGGGTTCGCAATGAACGCGCGCGCGATCGTGAGGAGCTGACGCTCGCCAGCCGAAAGCGACGAGGCGTTCTCGGCGATGACAGTGTCGTAGCCGTCGGGCAGCTGCCGCACGAAGCGGTCCACCATGGTCGCCTCCGCAGCCGCGACGACTTCCTCGTCGGTTGCGTCGAGGCGGCCGTAGCGAATGTTCTCGCGGATCGTTCCGTCGAACAGCCACGCGTCCTGCAGCACCATGCCGACGTGCGAGCGCAGCGCGGAACGCGAGAGCTCGGTGATGTCGACCCCGTCGAGCAGGATCCGCCCGCCGTCGAGCTCGTAGAACCGCATGATGAGGTTCACGAGCGTCGTCTTACCCGCGCCAGTCGGGCCGACGATCGCGATCGTGTGCCCCGGGCGGGCCTCAAGCGAGAGATCCTCGATGAGCTTCGCCTCTGGGTCGTAGCTGAAGGACACGTTCTCGAAGCGGACGTGCCCCTCGGTGCGAGCGGGGAGCGACGCCTTCTCGTCGTCTGGCTCCTCCTCGTCGGCATCGAGCAGTTCGAAGGTACGCTCGGCCGAGGCGACGCCCGACTGCAGCATGTTTGCCATGCCTGCCATCTCTCCGATGGGCTGGGCGAACTCGCGCGAGTACTGAATGAACGCGGTCACATCGCCAAGCGTCATCGTGCCGCTGGTCACGCGCAGCGCGCCGGCGACGGCGATGAGCACGTAGATGAGCGACTGCACGAAGTTCATCGAGGGCATGATCGCCCCGGAGAGGGCCTGCGCCTTGAAGGAGGCGTTGAAGAGCCCCTCGTTACGACGGTCGAATTCCTCGGTCATTTCGGCGTCGCGGTTGAAGATGCGCACGAGCTCGTGGCCCGTGAACGACTCTTCGATATGCCCGTTCAGTTCGCCCGTGTTTTTCCACTGCGCCGCGAACAGCTTCTGGGCGCGCACGCCGACGAAGCCAGCGATCACGCCCGACAGCGGCAGCGCGATGAGCGCGATGAGTGCGAGCTGCCACGACACGACGAACATCATCGCCATAATGCCGACGATCATCAGGAAGGACTGCACGAGCTGTGAGAACGCCTGCTGCAGCGCCTGCTGGATGTTGTCGACGTCGTTTGTCACACGCGACAGCACATCGCCGCGCTGGCGGCCGTCGAAGTAGGACAGCGGGAGCCTGTTGATCTTCGCTTCAAGGTCGACGCGAAGCTTGTAGACGATGCGCATGACGAGCCTGTTGAGGATGAACCCCTGCAGCCACATGAGCAACGACGACACCAGATACAGCCCGATGACCACAAGGATGAGCACGCCGAGCAGCCCGAAGTCGATGCCCGCTCCGGGAACGACGTCTGCGTTCTGAAGCATGTCAGCGAAGCGATCGTTGCCCTCGTCGCGCAGGTTCTGCACGATCTGGGCGAGCGGGACTCCGGCGGGCAGGTCTTTGCTGAGGATGCCGTTGAAGATCACATCGGTAGCCCGTCCAAGCACCTTTGGCGCGATGACGGAGAGGAGGACGGAGAGCACGACGAGCACCACGACGAAGGAGAACTTCCCCTTCTCGGGTGCGAGCAGCCCAACGAGGCGCTTCGCAGAGGGCCAGAAGTGCTTTGCCTTCTTGGGTGGGGCGCCCTCGCTGAACATGTCGCCGCCGCCTGGCTCGAAGTTCTCCCAGTCTTCCTCGATCTCCTCGACCGGGGCGTTTTTCGCCTTGACGGCTTTATCTCGCTTCGCCATTAGGCAACCTCTGCTTCCTCGAGCTGGGACCTGACGATCTCCTGGTACACGTCGTTGCCTGCGAGCAGTTCGTCGTGAGTGCCGCGCCCGATAATCTCGCCGTTCTCCATGACGAGGATCTGATCTGCTTCAGTGATCGTCGACACGCGCTGCGCGACGATGATTGTCGTCGCGCCCTCGGTCGCCTGCGGCAGTGCAGCTCGCAGCCGGGCGTCGGTCGCAACGTCGAGCGCCGAGAACGAGTCATCGAACAGGTAGATCCGTGGCTGTGCGACGAGGGCACGCGCGATTGACAGTCGCTGCCGCTGGCCGCCGGACACGCTCGTGCCGCCCTGGGAGATGGGCTCGTCGAGTCCGTGTTCCTTCGCGCGCACGAATTCCTCACCCTGCGCAATCCGGAGCGCTTCCCAGAGCTCGTCGTCAGTGGCATCGGAGCGACCGAATCGCAGGTTTGAGGCCACAGTTCCAGCGAACAGGTATGGGCGCTGCGGCACGAGGCTGATCGTGTCGGCGAGTTGCGCGCGCGTGAGCTTCGAGACGGGGGCGCCGTCGATCGTAATCGAGCCCTCCTGCGGATCGTACAAGCGCAGCATCAGGTTCAGCAGCACGGTCTTGCCCGCACCGGTCGAGCCGATGATTGCCGTCGTCTTGCCCGGCTCAGCGACGAAGCTCGCGTTCTTCACGACGGGTGCCTCGGCTCCTGGGAATCCGAAGCTGACGCCGTCGAACTCGATCCGCCCGGCGCCAGGGGTCTCGACCGACGCGGTCGTTGCGAAGGTCAGAGTTGACTCGGTGTCAAGGAGTTCCTTGATGCGCTCGGCGCAGACGACCGCGCGCGGGATCATCATCGTCATGAAGACACCCATCATGACGGCCATGAGGATCTGCATGAGGTACTGCAGGAACGCGGTGAGGGAGCCGATCTGGATCTCGCCCGCATCGACGCGGTGGCCGCCGAACCAGAGAACGGCACCCGTTGCGAGGTGCAGCACCATCATGATGATCGGGAACATGAGCACGAAGATGTTGCCGACCTTGACCGAGACGTCGGTGATGTCGCGGTTCGCGACGTCGTAGCGCTTCGTCTCGAATGGCTCGCGCACGAACGCGCGGACCACGCGAATGCCCATGATCTGCTCGCGGAGCACGCCGTTAATAGCGTCGACCTTTTCCTGCATGACGCGGAACAGGGGAAGCAGGCGCCAGACGAGCAGGCTCACGATCACGGCGAGCAGCGCAACAGACACCCAGACAAGCCAGGAGAGCCCCGCGTCTTCGCGGAGTGCCATGATCACACCGCCGATCGCCATGATGGGGGCCGAGACCATGAAGGTGAAGGTCATGAGCACGAGCATCTGGATCTGCTGGACATCGTTGGTGCCGCGGGTAATGAGCGTCGCCGCGCCAAACTTTGTGGCTTCGAGCGTCGAAAGCGAATCGACCTTTCGGTAGACGTCCCGGCGCAGGTCGCGCCCGATTCCCATTGCTGCGCGCGCGCCGAAGTACACGGCGGCGACAGCAACGATGAGTTGTCCGAGGGCCGCGAAGAGCATGACGCCCCCGGTCCTCCAGATGAAGCCGGTGTCGCCGACGGCGATGCCTTTGTCAATAATCTGCGCGTTGAGGCTGGGAAGCCAGAGCGTAGCCATAGTCGACAGCAGCTGAAAGACAAGCACGGCTACGATAAATATCCAGTACTTCTTCGCGTGCTTGAGGGCCAGGTTTATGAGGGCCACAGGCTTCCTTCCGTCACGGTGTGCGCAGATTCTGTCGGCTGACTATTCAGTCAAAAAGCGGAATCAGCCGGATAAACCTAGCAGTCTTCAATCTGAGACGCTAGGCTTCGCCCGCGCATTCCTAGGAAAACCAGTAGATACCACTGTGCATTTCAGTGTGCAAGGGCGGGTGGATCAGGGCCTGCCGGCCGCCCGCGGGCTAGAACTTCCCGCCGAACTCCTGTACTACTTAAAAGGTCAGGTAGTTCGCATGCGCCGTTCTGAAAGAACAGACCCGGGTGCTGCGCCGCCGGACGATCGTCGTGCACCGTCACCTGCTCAGGGTCTCAGTGTACCCGCGAGCGCGCGTAGCGCGCCCCGCGGCCACCCGAAAGGATAAGCCCTATCTCACCCTCGAAATATTTCGGCTCAGCGCACAGACGTGAGCACTCCGCGAACACTTACCTCCCTGACTCACCCTTTCTCGCACACCGCTTCCCTACCTAGCTTCCTTCACTTCGTATTCGGTCCCCCGGCATCCGCCGACCCGCAATTTGAAAGGAAGCACCCATGCAAGAGCAGCTTCAGCAGCTCTCGGGCCCCATCGTTGTCGCCCTGTTTCTCGCGTTCTTCGGAACGAGCCTCATCATTTCTCTCCGCATCAGCCAGAAGCGTGAAAACGCAGACGGATACATGACCGGCGGCGGCCGCGTCGGATTCGGAATCTCTGCAGCATCAATGACCGCCACCTGGATCTGGGCCGCGTCAATGTACGCCTCGGCCACATCCGGATACACGTACGGCCTCTCAGGCCCGATCCACTACGGCCTCTGGGGCGCGCTGATGATTCTGCTCATCTACCCCTTCGGGCGCAGGATCCGGCAGGTCGCACCGCGCGCGCACACCATCGCCGAGGTCATGTTTGCCCGCCACGGCCGCTCGAGCCAGCTCATGCTTGCGGGCTCGAACGTGCTCGGCTCAATCATCAGCCTCACTTCGAACCTCATCGCGGGCGGCGCGCTCATCGCGATGCTCTCGCCGTTCACGTTCGGCCAGGGCGTCATCGCAATCGGCGCCGGCGTGCTCCTGTACACCCTGTGGTCGGGCTTCCGCGCGTCCGTGCTCACCGACTTCATGCAGGTGTTGTTCATGCTCGGCGCCGTGATCATCATCATCCCCGTCGTGTTCTTCGCGGCCGGCGGCCCAGATCTGTTCGTCACGGGCGCGAATAACCTCACCCCGCAGCAGTCGAACTTCTTCTCGTCCGACGCCTTCTTCAACCAGGGTGCGCCGTATATCGCTGCCGTGCTCGCCTACGCGATCGGCAACCAGACGATTGCGCAGCGCCTGTTCGCAGTGCGCGAGGACCTCATCAAGAAGACGTTCGTCACCGCGACGTTCGGCTACGGCGCCACAATCATCGGCATTGGCATGCTCGGCGTGATCGCCCTCTACGCGGGCATCGAGCCGACCGGCGGCGACGTCAACAACCTCATCCCGCAGATGGCCGCAACCTACCTGCCGCCAGCACTGCTCGCGCTCTTCTTCATCATGATCATCGGCTCGCTGTCGTCAACGGCGGATGCGGATCTCACAGCGCTCTCGTCGATCGTGATGGCCGACATTTACGGCCAGAACATCGCGAAGGGCAAGCCGAACCCGCGCACGATGGTGCTCATCGGCCGCATCACCATGGTCGTCGCGATGACAGCCGGCATGTATTTCGCGGGCTCGAAGCTCAATATCCTCGACCTGCTCGTGTTTGTCGGCGCACTCTGGGGTGCGCTCGTGTTCCCCGTGATCGCGAGCTTCTACTGGAACCGCGTAACGAACGCGGCGTTCAGCATCTCCGTGGTGGTTGCACTCGCCGCCTTTATCCCCGTGCGCTTCGAGTGGATCGAGATGACGGGCTGGGTGGCAATTGCGTTTGATGTGCTCGCCACGATCGGTATCGGCGTGGTCCTCGGACTCATGGCATTCGGCTTCTTTGGGAAGCGAGTTGCGTTCTGGGTGGCGGGGATCTCGATCGTCGCTTCTGCGCCGTTCGCCATCGGGTTCCTCCACACCTACCCCGTGCTCTCGGGATCGCTCGTCGCGTACTCGGTCAGCACGATCCTGTGCACGATCATCACGCTCGCGTCGAACAAGAAACCGTTCGACTTCGCGCTCATCAAGGAGCGCACGGGTGACTTTGATCCCGTCGAGGAGATTGTCGCGCGTGCCGCGACCGGTTCAGTCGAGACCGTACCCACCACCGCACCAGAGACCCCGAAGTCGGACGCAGTTCCGACCGGACAGAAGTAAGGAGTTCTCATGAACTGGGAAGTCATTCTGCTCACCACCTACGTGCTGGTGTGGCCGGCCATCGTCGTTGGTTCACTCTTCGTCATCGTGCGTGCGTTCATCAAGGACTGGCGCGAGGCTAAACGCGAGGGGCGACAGATCATTTAGCTG
>JAGNOB010000092.1 GCA_017990305.1 Leucobacter sp. | reverse complement strand
CGTTTCAGGGGCGAGGAGCGTGGGTTCTGGGCCAAGAAGATTCTCACCGATCATGGCGCCAGCTTAGCGAGGACCGCTGGGGTCGGCACCAATCTCAGCGAGGCAGCCGAACCTCGACAGTGAAGTCTTCGAGGCCGCTCGCGACCGCGCCATCCCGGTCGGGCTCACGTAGTCGAAGCGTGCCGCCGTGGGCATGGGCCACGGCGACCGCGATTGCGAGGCCAAGCCCACTGCCTGTCTCCGCGCGCACCCGACCGCCCGCACGCACGAACGGCTCTGTGAGGCGCTCACGTGTTTCAGTATCAAGCTGCAGCGACGTGTTGCGCACGCGCAGCACGGATTCGTCGCCGTCTGGCTTCCAGCTAATGTGAATCGGGTCCACAGGGAGCGGGTCTGCCACCTCGGCGCGCGCTCCGGATGGCTCGGCGTACGCGGCCCCGGACGTGACCAGATGTTGCTCACGAGCCGATCGCGTCTTCCCGGGGACCTCCGCGCCCACGAACGCATGCCGTGCGGCGTTGCCGAGGAGATTGTCGAGCAATCGCCCCAGCATGGCTGGGTTTGCGGTGATTGCGTGCGGCGAAACCTCGACGACGACCGCGAGTCCACGACCTGCTGCTGTCTCACGACAGCGCGCAAGAGGCTCAGCCAGCAGCGCGTTCACTTCGTGGCTTGCGCTGCCTCGCCGCGATTGTTCCCCGAGCCCCATCTGTGACCGCGTGAGTTCGAGGAGTGCCTCTCCCATCGCGATACTCCGCGCATTGACCTCGCGCAACCGCTCCGCGACTTCGCGGTACTCGGCAAGACTCGGTTCCGGCCCGTCAAGCAACATGTCAAGCATCGCCTTTTCGGTCGCGAGCGGGGTGCGGAGTTCGTGGGAGGCGTTCGCGGCGAAGAGCTGCTGCGCACGGAAGGCCCGCTCGAGGCGCTCAAGCATTTCGTCAAATGTGTCAGAGAGCTCGGTCAGCTCGTCGCGTGGCCCTCGCAGGCCGACGCGACGGTCGAGCTTGCTCGGGGTTGCGGCGCGCGCCGCCTCGTTGATTGTTTGAAGCGGAGCAAGCAGCCGGCCGGCAAGCAGCCAGGCGGCGAGTGCGCCGAGCACGACGATCACCGCGAGGGCGACGATGGACGACCAGAGCAGTGTGTCGAACACGTCTGTTGCGTCGCGAATCTGCAGTGACGGGAGCGTCACGTGGAGATCGTCAGTGTACTGCCAGCCGTCTTCGCCTGGTTCGTAGGTCTGCGCGGGCGCACTGTTGTCCTTGCTCACCATCGCGTCAGGCGAAATCAGGGCCTCGCTCGCAGGTAGCGCCCACACGGGACCGAATCGCATGAACACGTTGAGGCCTGCGACAATGATCCCGCCGCCGAGCGCGACGAGCAGCGCAACGCTCAGGGTGATCCGCGCCCTGATGGTGAGCCTGAAGCTCCTGCGTGTCCATACGGTCCGCCGCTTCACAGCGTGACGCCCAGCTCGCCCGTGCCCGTTCTCTGGGCAGATCCCGCGACCCCCGCAGCCTCGGGCTCCCCAACCCGATACCCAACGCCTGCCACCGTGTGAATGATCCACGGCTCCCCGAGGCGCTTGCGCAGCGTCGACACGGTGACCCTGATCGCGTTCGTGAAAGGGTCAGCGTTCTCGTCCCACGCCCGCTCGAGGAGCTGCTCGGCACTCAGCACGCCACCGTCCGCTTCGAGGAGTGCTCGCAGCAGCGCGAACTCTTTGCGGCTGAGCTTCACGTAGCGTCCGTCACGAAACACCTCCTGCCGAAAGGGGTCGAGTGTCACGCCGTGCGCTTGCAGCACAGGCGGCAGTGGGGTCGCGTTGCGCCGGTGGAGCGCCTGCAACCGTGCGATGAGCTCGGGGAATTCGAAGGGCTTCACGAGGTAGTCGTCTGCGCCGAGCGCGAAGCCGTCTACTTTATCGTCGAGCAAGCTGGCAGCTGTGAGCATGAGAATACGCGTGCCCGGCACGTGCTCGATCGCCCAGCGGCAAACGTCATCGCCGTGCATCCCCGGGAGATCCCGGTCAAGGAGCATGACGTCGTATTCGGTGTGGCCGAGGGTCTCGACGGCCGTTTCGCCGTCAGGGGCGATGTCAGCGGCGATCGACGCCCGGCGAAGGACCGTCTGTACCGCCTCCGCTAGGTAGGCCTCGTCCTCGACGATTAACACCCGCATGATCATCTCCGTTTCCGCGCGGCTGGCGCACTGGACCTGCGCGTTCCGCCTGTGCACACAATCAAACACGAGCTGTATAAGAAAAAGATCTGCGATTTTCCTGACGCCCTCATAACGTCCTACCCGATGAACTGGTTTCCGGCTGGGTCACCAGCCGCCCACCCTCGAAAGGAATCGATTATGACCCGCACCCATTCGTGGCGCCGCAGCGCCCTGCTCGCACTGCCCATAGCGGCACTCTTACTCGCGGGGTGCTCATCTGCCGACCCCGAGCCGCTCGGTGAGACCGATAGTTCTGGAACCGGCACGGAAGCAGAGGATTACCACGCTTGGTCTGTGAAGTATGCGACCTGCATGCAAGACGAGGGGCTCGACTACCCCGATCCCGACCCCGACCCGAACGCGGCAATGCCTGCGCTCGACATCGAGGCGCTCGGCGGCATTGAGGCCTTCGACGAGGCCGACCAGACCTGCCGAACCAAGATCGGTGACCCGCCCGCGCCGCTCGGCGAAGATGGGCAGCCAATCAGCGATGAGCAGCTGCGGGAGGAAATGCTGGAGTTCACGAAGTGCCTGCGCGAGCAGGGCGTCGATATTGATGATCCCGCCGCAGACGGCGGCATCACGATCGACCAGTCAATGCCGCCTGAGGCACTCGAGGCCTGCGGCGTCTCGGGCGTAAGCGCGGACGCAGGCTAGCGCGGTGCGAAAGATGTGGATCGCCGTCGCCGCTGGGGTTGCCGTTGTCGGCCTCGCGGCCACCGGCTTCGTACTCCTGCAGCCGGCGAGCAAGCCCGCGGAGGAGAAGCCGCCACCACCGAGCGCGACCGCAGAGGTGGTCCGCGGCGATCTCTCCGAGAAGACACTCGTGCAGGGCAGCCTCGGGCACGTCGGCGAGCGCACGATCGCCGGCGGGGAGGGTACGTTGACCTCGCTCGCACCCGCCGGATCAAATGTTGCTGTGGGTGGACAACTGTTCTCTGTTGACAACATCCCGACCGTGCTCTTCACCGGCGCTCTCCCCCAGTGGCGACCGTTCGAGCTGGGCATGACCCGCGGGCCAGACGTGCGCCAGCTCGAGGAAACGCTCGTCGCGCTCGGATACTTCTGGGCTGAGCCTGACGACGTCTTCGACGACAACACGCGCATCGGCATCAGGTTTTGGCAGGAGGGCACTGGCCGGGCGGTCACGGGAACGATCGGGCTTGGTGAGATCCACTTCGCGCCAGGGCCACTTCGCGTTGCCGCGTCCGAACTCGCGGTTGGCGCTGCGACTTCCCCTGGCACGGCGATTCTGCGCGTGACCGACCTCGGCAAGAACGTCACCGTCGATCTCAAGCTCGCCCAACAAAAGCTCGCCGTCGTCGGGGCAGCTGTCGAGGTCGAGCTACCGGGAGGCGCGAAGACGGCCGGGACGGTCACCGCGGTGGATCCGCCCCGCGAACCCGACAAGCAAGAACAGGGAGGCGGCGAGACCGCACCCGTCATCCCAGTCACCGTAACGCTCGACTCGCCCGACGATGCGGCGGCGATCGACCGCGCCGGCGTGCGTGTCTCGTTCACGAGCGAGACCCGAGAAGACGTGCTCTCGGTGCCGATCGGCGCGCTGCTCGCAATGCCCGGCGGCGGCTACGGGCTCGAGGTCGTGCAGCCGGGAGGAGACGGCACGAAGCAGGTGAAGGTCGAGACGGGTCTCTTCGCTGGCGGGCTCGTCGAGATCTCGGGCGAGGGCATCGATGCCGGAACTACCGTCGTGGTGGCAGAGGCATGATCAGGCTCGAAGGCATCACCCGGAGTTTCGGTGACCCACCAACGCAGGTGCTTCGCGGCGTGGATCTCCACGTCGCGGCCGGCGAGTTCCTCGGGCTCGTTGGCCCATCAGGGTCGGGGAAAACGACGCTGCTCAACATTCTCGGCACGCTCGATCGCGCGACAACGGGGCGCGTCAGCGTCGCGGGGCAGGATGTGTCGGATCTCGGAGACAACGCGCTGTCTGATCTTCGAGGGAGGCGAATCGGGTTCGTCTTCCAGCAGTTCCACCTCACCGAGGGACGATCCGCAGTCGATAACGTCAGCGACGGCCTGCTCTACCGGGGCAGCTCCCGCGCGACGCGAAGGCAGCAGGCCCGAGCGGCGCTCGAGCGGGTCGGCCTCGGACACCGGCTCGATCACCGCCCGAACCAGCTTTCGGGCGGTGAGCGTCAGCGCGTCGCAATCGCTCGCGCAACCGTTGGTCGCCCCGAGATTCTTCTCGCCGACGAGCCGACGGGCAACCTCGACCAGACCTCTGGCGAGAGCGTGATGCAGTTACTCAGGCAGCTCAACAAGGAGGGTACGACGATCGTGATGATTACGCACGACCGCGAACTCGCGGCAACGCTCCCTCGCTGTGAACGTGTGCTCGACGGCCGACTACAGGACGATCGGCTGCCAGCGGGCGACCTGACTTACCCGGCGTTCACGGCGGATCAACACCGGCAGGTTCAGCTTCCAGATGAAGGCGGCAGCAGATGACAGGCTCAACACACGAACCGGCACCGCCCGCGAACGAGCCGACGACCCGGGCTGCCCGTGAGCGCTCTCGGCTTCGGTCACTCGACCTCATCGCGCTGAGCACATCGGGAATCCGAGCGCGGCCCCTGCGCGCAGTGCTCTCGGCACTCGGCATCGCGATCGGTATTGCTGCGATGGTCGCGGTGCTCGGCATCTCTGCATCGAGCCAGGCCAAATTGCAGCAAGAGCTAGATGCGCTCGGCACGAATCTCCTCACTGTCGAATCAGGGACCGACCTGTTCGGCAAGGAGATCCCGCTCCCAAACGACGCAAGCGGGCGGGCCGATCGCGTCACAGGCGCACTCCAAACTGCGGGAACCGGTGTCGTAGCCGATGCCCGCGTATACCGGAGCGAGCTCATCCCGCCTGAGCAGAGTGGCGGGCTTTCAGTGCGGGCAGCGGATACCGGGTTACGCGACGTACTCGAGGCGAAGCTGCGCTCAGGGGCCTGGTTGAACGATGCGACCGCGAACTTCCCGGCTGTCGTGCTCGGTAACAGCGCGGCCAAGCAGCTCGGGGTGGATCGCCCTGGCACACTCGTCTGGCTGGGCGGGCAGCACTTCTCGGTCGTGGGCATTCTCGACCGTGTCGAGCTCGCGCCCGAGCTCGACACGTCGGCGCTCGTGGGTGTCGCCGTCGCCGCCGAACGACTTGGCTTTGACGGCTCCCCGACACGGCTCTACATGAGAGCGGCTGAGGAGAACATCGCTAAGACTCGTGAGCTGCTCGCTGCGAGCCTGAGCCCTGAAAAGCCAGGCGCGGTCAAGGTTTCACGACCCTCGGACGCGCTCGCGGCGAAAGGGGTCGCTGACGAGACCTTCACAGGCATGCTGCTCGGGCTGGGCTCGCTCGGCCTGTTGGTCGGCGGGATCGGCGTCGCCAACACAATGATCATCTCGGTGATGGAGCGACGTCGGGAGATCGGGTTGCGTCGGGCCATCGGCGCCCGCCGCGCGCACATCCGGCGCCAGTTCCTTGGCGAGGCCCTCGTGCTGTCGGCGCTCGGCGGGATTGCCGGGGCCGCACTTGGCGCGGCTGCTACGGCGGCCTTCGCCTCCGGCGGCGGGCTCCCCTTCGCGCTTCCCGCCTACGTGCCAGTAGCCGCGATCGGATCCACGCTCATCGTGGGCGCGCTCGCCGGAATCATCCCTGCGTGGCGAGCGGCGCGTGTCTCGCCGACTGCCGCGCTCAGCGGGTAGCCCGGGTGCTCCTGTCGTTCACGCTCAGCTATCGAGACGGAAAGACAGGAGCACCCGCTTGAGCGTCGCGTACTCGTCGGTGTCCATGTAGGCGCGGGCCTCGTCGGCAGAGTCGAAGTGCTTCACAGCATCGCTCACGCTCACCTGGAGCGTGTCGGCGAACTGCACGTAGCCGGTGTCGCCCATGAGGAGGTTGTAGTAGAAGCAGCTCTCAGTGGGAGTCGTGTCGGAGAGCGCCACGGTCGCGAATACACCGGGCTCATGGACGGTCTCAAATACTCGATAGCTAAATTGTGGCGGCACCACGCCAGGGAAGGGATCCGAGGTTGGCACGTAGCCGGGGACCTCGAGCGGTTGCGCATCCAATTCCGTGGTGACCAGGTAGCTGTTTGGGCCACCGCCGCAGCCACCTCCGAGGCCCATGACCTTCCGGGCGTAGGTGAGCTGTTTCGTGCCTGCTGTGTCGAGGAGGTCGAACTTGAATATCTCGTGCTCGGGCTCCGACTCTTCGCTCTCGACGACGCTCCATCCCGGCGGGATCTCGAAGCTGCCCGGGGTGCGTGGATCGACGAATCGTTCCCACGCGGCTTCTGTCGGCTCGGGTTCCGGGGCAGGAGTGGGCGAAGGCGTGACTGTGGGGCTCGGCGACGCAGGGACCGTGGGCGGTGGATCAACGGGCTCCGGCGCGCACCCCGCGAGCAGCCCACCGGCTAACACAACGGCAAACGCCGCCAATCCGGTTCGGTAACGACGCACAACAGCCCCAGAGCCACTCATTGCTTCAGCATAGAGTGCGCCGGGGCTGACTTGGCCAGCTCTGGCTATGCACTCACGGGGTGGAGAAATGCAGCGAGCTCAGGATCCGCACAAGCTGCGAGTACTCTGCCGTTCCCGCATACGCTTTCGCCTCGTCAACGGATGTGAAAAACCACTCTGACTCG
>JAGNOB010000091.1 GCA_017990305.1 Leucobacter sp. | reverse complement strand
GTTCTCCTGGGCTTCACTCATCACCATCTTGTTGGCCGCCGTTGCCTGTGTCGCGTCCGCTGGAGTGCTTGCGTCGGTGTTTGTGCTTACGCGGCGTGCGACGGCCTTCGAGCCGCTTCTCCTCATGCCGGTATGGCTCGTCTCAGGGGTGGTCATTCCGGCACAGGTGCTGCCAGAGTGGCTCCAAGCACTCGCGTGGCTGCATCCCCTCTCGGGCGCGGTGCGGGTCGAGCACGCAGAAACGACGTTCGAAGCAGTTGCCGGCGCTGCCGGATCTCTCGTTGCCTCACTCGTGTGGCTCGTCCTAGCGAATCGGTTGCTTTCGGCCGCAACGCGCCGGGCCCGTGTCGAGGGGACTCTGGCCCTCTCATGAAAGCCTTTCGCCTCTTCACCTCTGCGGCCAAGCTCGCGTTCGTTTCGCTCCCCGAAGCTGGATCCTGGATCCTGACGCTCGTGCGCGTCGTCTTCGTGCCGATAGCCAGCGGACTCTTTTACCTCGCGATGTCGAGCGGCGGCACCGGCGAGCTCACTCCAGCCAACGGTCTCACCGCGGCAGCAGCAGTTGGGGCACTGTCCGCTTCAATGGCGACTTCGAGTCTCATTGCTTCCGATCGCTTTGAGGGGACGATCGCGCTCCTCGCCATTGCTCCCCGCTCCCAGGGCATGATGTGGGCGGGGAGACTCACCGTGGTGCTGGGGCTAGGGTTGGCTACCTCACTCATCACCGCGAGCGCGACGCTTGTCGTGACTGGCGCGGCGCTCACGCAGCGCGAGATCGGCGCGATACTCGTGGCGTTGTGCGCTGCAACCCTCAGCTCAATAGGGTTAGGGCAGTTCATCGGAGCGATGAGCCTGAGGATGAAGGACGCGTTCCTGCTGCCAAACTTCGGCGAGTTCGCGTTGCCGATCCTGTGCGGGGTCGTCGCCCCCATCACGGTCTTTCCGTCCGCGCTGCAATGGCTGGCGAGTGTTTTTCCGCTCACCCATGCAACGCAGGCAATTAGAGGCCTCGAGGCGAACGGACTCACGTCATCGTTCTGGGTCTCAGTATCGCTCTCCATCGGTGTAGGTCTCGTGTGGCTGATCTGTGCGATGGCGGCTTGGAGGTACTTTCAACGGCGCGCTCGCACTACCGGAGATCTCGAGGCACTGTCTATCTAGGAGACCACGACAGCCGACAATTGAGCCCTTGCTCTGAGCCCACGCGCAGATAGCGTTTACGCTGCTCATGTACAGCGAGCAACACCCGGTCAGCTGGAGCGCTGACCGGGTGTTTCCGTGTCAATCGGAGGGCAAAACGCTCACTAGCCGCGCACCAGTCGTCCGTTCTGCCAGACCTGGGCGACTCGATCGCTCAGGCCCTTTACGCCGTCAGCCTCGAGCTCCCCCGCGACGACGATCAGGTCGGCGCGAGCGCCAGCCGAGACGCGGCCAATCTGGTCCAGACGCAACAGTTCGGCGGCCGTGGAGGTCGCTGCGCGGAGCGCTTCGACATCAGTGAGGCCCGTATCCGTGAGCAGCTCGAGCTCTTCGAGGTTCGCTCCGTGTGGGCCAACACCGGCGTCTGTGCCCATCGCGATCTGCACCCCCACACGGTGTGCCAGCTCCACCGCGGCCCGGTGCACCTCAACCACTTGCTTTGCCTTGTCAACAGTCTGCGGCAGCATCGGCAGCCCCGCTTCTGCGTTGCGAATCACCTGCATCGGTGCCTGCAGTGTCGGCACGAGGTACGCCCCCTTTGCCACCATGAGCTCTGCGATCTCTTCGTCGAGGTAGATCCCGTGTTCGATCGAGCGCACACCTGCTTCAACAGCTTGCCGAATTCCTGCCGCGCCCTGCGCGTGAGCCATCACATAGCTTCCACGCATCTCTGCTTCCTCAACGATTGCCTCAATCTCGCCCCTCGAGAGTTGCGAATGGCGGGGGTCGTCGTGCGCCGACAACACACCACCAGTGGTGCAGATCTTGATCTGGTCAGCGCCGGCGCGGAAGAGTCTACGGGTCGCCGCTCGCACGCCATCGGCGCCATCTGCCACTCCGCTGGGGCGGCCTGGGTGCTCGGAAAGGAAGGTCTGCTCTACGCCGTCGCGAATCCAGCCATCGCCGTGCCCGCCCGTCTGGGAAAGAATGTTGATGGACAAGAGCACTGAGGGGCCTTCGATGACGCCCCTCTCCTGAGCCACTTTGGCCCCGAGGTCAATGCCCCCCGCATCGCGCACTGTGGTAACTCCAGCGTGCAGTGTGGTCTTCATCGTTGTGGTGGTTTCAAAGAACTGCAGCGAGAAGGGCTCCGTGAGTGTCTCCATTGAGATCCCCTTCGCCACTCCAAGGTGAACATGAGTATCAATGAGCCCGGGGGCGATGGTCTTGCCTGCACAGTCGTGCACTTCAACGTTGGGCGGTGGCTGGACTGCCCCTGCTGGGGTGACGGAGACGATGTGTCCGTTCTGGACGAGGACGTCTTGCGGCCCGTCGTGGTAATCGACGCCGTCGAACACGTGTGCCGACTGGAAGAAGGTGCCTTGAAGATCCTGCGAATTCATGTGTTTTTCCTTATCTGCGTAAATGGTTCAGAGAGTGCCAACGAGAATGCTGGCGATAACAACGGAGCCCGCGCTCACCGACGTGAATCCTCCGATGAGCATCTGCGGGAGCATGGCGTCGAGCAACTGTTGTCGCTGCGCGGGGGTCTTTCCGACTGTCTCAGCGACCTCATTCGTAATGAGGAAGTCTGCGGGAAAGCCGTAGACGGCAGTGAGCGCTACGGATATCGCAAACGCTGGCCGCCACTTCACGAGTTTGCTCATAATGAGCCCACCAACAACAAGCCCCACAAGCCCGACGACGATAATGGTCACTACGACGAGCATCATGCTGAGAAGAGCTTCAAGCGAGGTCCCGAGAATCGGGGCAACGACTACGGCGATGATCGCTATCATCGCAAGCGAGAAGCCGTTCGCTTGCTGCATGGCGCGCTGGGGCAGAACACCCAGCCATGTTGCGATGAATCCAACGCCGAGCCCCCAAATGGTGTAGCTAATTCCAGTCAGATTCCCGACGAAGTAGGCTCCTGCGCCAAGCACCATCAGCACCGAGATGATGAGGAAGTTGTTCTCCATGAACCACTTCGGCAGTTTGAGCTTCGGGGCTCTCGTTGTGCTCGCTGCCCCGGCCTGACCTGCCGTCACCTCGGCATGCTCGTCGGACACCAACCAGCGCGCATGGCGGCGGAGCAAAAACGCTGTGAGCGGCATACCTGGCAGCGTCGCGAACAGCATCACAATCACTGGAAGCGCAACAATCGAGCTGTAGCCTGCCGTTGTCAGGCCGTCGACAGTGACGAGGGCTGAGACGAGACCGCCCAGCATCGGCGCGGCCCCGGCAACCGCTGTCGGGAAGTCGAACAGGGCCGTTGCCACCCCAATGATGAGCAGGGCTGCGACAAGCAGTGAACCTGCTGCAACGAGAATCGCCTTGTACTGCCGTTTCAGTTCGGAGAGCGGGATCATGGTGCCAAGATGCACCATGACCGACGGAAGGATCATCGCGCCAAAGGCCGCGAACCCCGATGCGGCGACGATGTCGGTGGGAATAAGGCCCATGGAGGAGGCTATGAGCATCCCGATCATGGCGATGAACAGTGTCGGAACGCGCGCCCTGGTGGTTTTGGATATCAATTCACCGAGGGCGATGAACACCACAATAATTGTGGCTGCGTATATCGCTTGCATACTTAATTGACCTCTTTGTCATAAGGGATGTGGAAGGTGAGCGGTCGCACCTGACGCTGTTGTCAGACCCCCGCGAAGCGCTCGAGTGGAGACGTCGGAACCGGCTAGCCCTCGAGTGGCGGGTTCGCAAGGATGCCAGGAAGGATTCGCCGCAGTTCTTCTTCGGTCGTGATGCTGTGCCGAATCGCGTTGCGGAAGAGCACAAGACCGGAAACGAGATCGATGATGTCGGCGAGATTCGCCCTCGCGTCGAGTTCGCCACGTTCAATCCCGCGCCTCAAGATCGCGAAGCCGAGCTCCTGCCGCGGAACGTAAAACTTTTCCCAGAGAGTGTCTCGAATTTCAGGCTCGTCGATTCGCAAAATGACGTGGAACGGACGGCCCTGTTGGTTTCGAACATTGACCATGATGAAGGCCATCAGGTCGTCCAGCAGGTTTCCGGTGTCTGGGTCTTCGCCAAACTCAGAGTTGTGCATGAAAGCGGCTGCGAGGAGCTCCTGTTTTGTTGCCCAACGCCGGTAAATCGAGGTCTTCCCGCACCCGACCTCCCGCGCAACTGACTCAATATCCACGCTCGAATAACCGCGTTGCTGGAAAGTTACCCAGGTCTCGTTCAAGATCCTGTCGGTGAGTTCAGCGCTGAGAGTTCTGCCCGGCGTCGAAGCCGCAGAGGCGTCAGGATTCACTTCATTGTGCATGGATGCATGCTATGTCGAAACGTGGCGTATCGCAACAGGTCGTATCGATACACCACGTTTCGAGGTTGTCACGCTGCGGAGGAGCACGCGGTGCCCTCTACAGCAACGGCAGCGATGCCGGGCTGGTGGTCAGCCGTCGAGCGCAGCCTCTTGCTCGACGTGCCCGGACACCCCGGCTGTCCAGTACCCGACAGCGCGGTGACGCGCCCTCGGTTGCGCGTGCACGCGCCGCAGGATGCTCCTGATCCGGCGCGACGCCGCCGCCTCGCAGGCAACCCATGCGTATCCCGGGCCATCGGGCAGGCCGATCTGCTCGACGGCTTCCGGCAGCTCGCTTTGCGCCCCGCCCTCGCTCACGATCCAAGTCCAGGTCACCTCTCCACGGGTCTCGACGTGCTGACGGTCGCTGTCACTCGGCACCTCGACGACGGCCTGGACCCGCGCGCCGTGGGGCAGCTCCTCAACTATGCGGGCGAGGCCCGGCAAGCCTGTCGCGTCGGCGACGAGCAACTGCCACTCGCTGTCCGCTGGCGGCAGGTGGTAGGCACGCGACTCTGCTGCACCACGGAATACACCGAGCACGTGGCCCGGCTCGGCGGTCTTCGCCCACGCTGAAGCTACGCCACCGTCGTGCTCGACGAAGTCGACGTCGAATTCGGCGCCACCGTCAAACACTGCGCGGGCAGTGTAGTGTCGCCACGGCGGCGACTGATCCTCCCGTGCGATGCCAGCGTGCTCGTCGTTGAAGTACGACACGTCGGCGACGGTCTCTCCGGGATGTGGAAACGCGAGGTCAATGCGCTCGTCACCACGACCGTCATCGAACCACCGCCACTCGCCCTTCGCCCGGAGTCTGATGCGGATCATCGACGGGGTGAGCTGGGTCACGCGCAGCACTTCAGCCGCTTCGCAAAATGCCATCTGTTATTCCTTCGTGTCGGGTATGGATGAGCCGCGAGACGGGCGTGCAAGCTCAGCTTTCGGGATGACCATCGGGGCGCCCGTCTCGGGGTCAGCCAGGATTCGGCAGGGAAGCTCGTAGACCTCATCGATGAGTTCGGCGGTGAGGATCTCGGCTGGTGGGCCAGCAGTCACCACTCCGCCGTCCTTCATCACGATGAGATGCGACGCGTATCGTGCGGCCTGGTTAAGGTCATGCAGGACAGTGACGATCGTGCGATCGAGGTCTCGTCTGAGCGTCTCGAACAGCTCCAGGAGACCGTACTGGTGCGTGATATCCAGGAAGGTTGTCGGCTCATCGAGGAGGAGTATTGGCGTCTGCTGGGCGAGCACCATCGCGACCCACACCCGCTGGCGCTGCCCACCGGAAAGCTCGTCGACGAGCCTGCCGGAGAGCTCTCCGACACCCGTTGCAGCCATCGCCTCAACCACGATCCGCTCATCCGTTTCCGACCAGCGGTCAAACATCGCCTGGTGTGGGTAGCGGCCGCGGGCAACAAGGTCGGCGACGCGGATCCCGTCTGGCGAGAGCGACGACTGCGGCAGCAGGCCGAGCCGTGTGGCGAGCTGCTTCGTCGGAATCTTGGAGATCTCTCGCCCCTCGAGCGCGATGCTCCCGGCCTGGTAGGGCAGAATGCGCGCGACGGCGCGCAGCAGCGTGGATTTGCCGCACGCGTTCGGCCCGATAATCGCAGTGAAGCCGCCGGCTGGCACCGAAAAACTCACGTCGTTACAGACGATTCGATGTTCGTAACCAACGCGGGCGCCAGCTATCTCGAGCGCCGCGACGGGCTGCGGTGTGCTGGGTGCTGTGCTCATGTTCTTCTCCGGTATTCGCTGGCAAGCAGCCAGATAAGGTAGCCGCCACCAACAATGACTGTCACCACACCAACGGGATACCCGAGCAGCTGCGCCAGGACATCCGAGGTGAGGAGAACGAATGCGCCGACGATGGCCGAGGGGACAAGCACGAGACCTGAGCCCCCGACGAGGCGCCTGGCGATCTGCGGGCTCGCGAGCGCGATGAAGGCGATCGGCCCGGCAGCTGCGGTGACAAGCGCTGTGAGTGCCACGCCCACGATGACGGCCACTGCGCGGACTCGATTGGCGCGGACGCCAAGCGCCCGTGCAGCATCATCGCCGAGTTCGAGCTGCCGCACGCGCGGCGCGAGCACGACGACAAAGGTCACCAGCAGCACGAGCATCGCGGCCATCGGCCACAGCTGCTCATGCCCGAGTCCGTTGAGTGAACCCGCAGCCCACACAGCCGCGAGCATCGCGGAGTCAACGTCCGCCGAAAGCAGCAGCATCGAGTTGAGTGAGCCCAGCAGCGCCGCCACACCGATGCCCATAATAATGAGCCGGAATGTGCCGACCGTGCCACGCCGCAGCGCCAGCAGGTAGACAATCGCTGCAGTAGCCGCTCCACCAATGAGGGCCCCTGCAGCGACATCAAGGTACCGGGTAGAACCGAGCAACAGCATCACGACAATCGCGCCTGTGTA
>JAGNOB010000090.1 GCA_017990305.1 Leucobacter sp. | reverse complement strand
CTGCTTCCCGTCTTGGTTGAGGAACTAGGTCGGGGTGTTCGGGCGGGGCTCGCCCGGAGCGCCGATCTCGCCAGGGAAGACGCAGAAGCGCTCGATGCCTGGGCGGCGACCGTTGCGGCAGAACTCACGCACGCGGCTGACAGCGCTGCGGGCGCGCGCGATGACACGCAGCCCGACGCCGCGCCGCTCACCCTTGACGATTCCGGGATCGCGCGTCTCGCGGAGCTTCCAGCCGCCGTGCGGCAGCGGGTGATCCACCGTATTGCTGCGGGGCGATACGAATCGAGTCTGTCGCGGGAGCACACGTTAACGATCGCGAGCCTCATCACGAATTGGCGTGGGCAGGGGCCGGTGTTTGTCCCCGGTATTCGAGTCACACGGACACGAAACCAGTTGACCTTTGCGCGGCAGGACGGATCGCCCCGCGCCTGAGACCACCTCGGCAGAAAGCTGATCCATCACTCATGCACAGCGCACTACGATGGATGCATGGACTCGAAACACCTGGGCGATGACCTGACGGAAGTGCTGCACACTGAGGCTGAGCTCAAGGCTCGCCTCGCCGAGATGGCACGCGAGATCGAGCGCGACTACCCGAACGAGCCGCCGCTGCTCGTCGGCGTGCTCAAGGGCGCCGTGATGGTGATGGCAGATCTCGCGCGCGAGCTGAACTTCCACGCGCAGATGGACTGGATGGCTGTGTCCTCGTACGGCGCCGGCACGAAGTCGAGCGGTGTCGTGAAGATCCTCAAGGATCTCGACGCCGACATCACCGACCGCGACGTGCTCATCGTCGAGGACATCATCGACTCAGGCCTCACGCTCTCCTGGCTCAAGGAAAACCTTGAGATCCGCGGGGCGAAGTCCGTGCGAATCTGCACGATGCTCCGGAAGCCGGAAGCGCTGAAGGTGGAGGTCGACGTCGCCTACGTAGGCTTCGACATTCCCGTTGAGTTCGTGGTTGGCTACGGTCTCGACTACGCAGAGAACTACCGCAACCTTCGTGACGTCGCAATTCTCGCGCCGCACGTCTACTCTGGCGACTAACGCCGCTCCGCCCTGAGCGGACAAGCGCCAGAGGGCATGAGAAGTGTCAGATGCCTCGGCTACGCTTAACTCGCTGTAATCTGCCGATCGAAAGGCCCAGACTTGGCTGACAAATCGTCCGAGACTCCGACCAAGGGTCGGCGCCTGCTGCGTGGCCCGTTCATCTACATCGCCATCGCCGTCATCTTCCTGCTGCTCGGGTGGTCGTTCCTGTCTGGGGCGAACACTCGCGAGGTGAGCACTGAGCGAGGGCTCGAGCTCATCGCCGAGGGCAAGGTGAAGCAGGCGGAGATCATCGACGGTGACCAACGCGTCAACCTCGAACTCACGAAGGCTGACAAGAAGGCCGGCAGCGACAACGTCTTCTTCTACTACGTGAATCAGCGCGGGGCCGAGGTCGTCACGGCGATCGACGAAGCCAAGCCCAAGGACGGCTTTAACGACGTAGTCCCGAAGCCGAACCCGTTCTGGTCACTGCTCGGATTCCTGCTGCCGCTGCTGCTTATTGGTCTGCTGCTGTGGTGGATGATGTCCTCAATGCAGGGCGGCGGTCGCGGCGTCATGCAGTTTGGCAAGTCGAAGGCGAAGCTCGTCTCGAAGGAGACGCCGCTCGTCACATTTGCCGACGTCGCCGGTGCCGACGAAGCCGTTGAAGAGCTTGAAGAGATCAAGGACTTCCTGCAGGACGCATCGCGCTTCCAGGCAGTCGGGGCGCGCATCCCGAAGGGCGTGCTGTTGTATGGCCCTCCCGGCACAGGCAAGACCCTGCTCGCTCGCGCAGTTGCTGGTGAGGCCGGGGTTCCGTTCTACTCGATCTCCGGTTCAGACTTCGTCGAGATGTTCGTGGGTGTCGGCGCGAGCCGCGTGCGCGACCTCTTCAAGGAAGCCAAAGCGAACGCCCCTGCAATCATCTTCATCGATGAGATTGACGCGGTCGGTCAGCGTCGCGGCCAGGGCATGGGCGGCGGCCACGACGAGCGCGAGCAGACGCTCAACCAGCTGCTCGTCGAGATGGACGGCTTCGACCCGAAGGCCAACGTCATCATGATTGCGGCGACGAACCGACCCGACATGCTCGACCCTGCGCTGCTGCGGCCGGGGCGCTTCGACCGTCAGGTTGGCGTCGACGCTCCCGACATGCGCGGCCGCCTGATGATCTTGCAGGTGCACGCGAAGGGCAAGCCACTCTCGAAGAATGTTGACCTCGAGGTTGTTGCGCGAAAGACGCCTGGATTCTCCGGTGCAGATCTGGCGAACGTGCTGAACGAGGCAGCATTGCTCACTGCGCGCTCGAACGCTCAGCTCATCGATAACCGAGCGCTCGACGAGGCCATTGACCGTGTCATCGCCGGCCCGCAGCGTCGAACACGCGTCATGAAGGACCAGGAAAAACTCATCACTGCGTACCACGAGGGTGGACACGCGCTCGTGGCGGCATCGCTGAACCACACGGATCCCGTGACGAAGGTCACCATCCTGCCCCGTGGCCGCGCACTCGGCTACACGATGGTTATCCCGCTTGAGGACAAGTACTCGGTGAGCCGCAATGAGCTGCTCGATCAGCTCGCGTATGCGCTCGGTGGTCGCGTCGCAGAGGAGCTCGTGTTCCACGATCCGACGACCGGCGCCGGCAGCGATATCGAGAAGGCAACGTCGACCGCACGCAAGATGGTCACCGAGTACGGCATGTCGACGACGGTCGGCCCGGTGAAGCTTGGTCAGGCGCAGCCCGGCGCGTTCATGGGCGACTTTGGGCAGTCTCGTGACTACTCCGAGGGGCTCGCGGTGCAGATCGATACTGAAGTGCGCGCACTCGTTGAACAGGCACACAACGAAGCGTACGAGCTGCTCGTCGCGAACCGTGACGTGTTGGATCGGCTTGCAGCCGAGCTGCTCGAGAAGGAGACGCTCGATCACCTGCAGCTCGCCGAGATCTTCCGCGACGTGAAGAAGCTCAAGCCGCGCGAGACCTGGCTGTCGCACGGCGACCGCCCCGTTTCGACTCGCCCACCGATCGAGGTCCCCGCAGCCGTGCGGACCGATGGTCCCACTGCCGACAAGGTTGCGCAGGGCGAGAGCTCCGCGCAGGCCTCGTCAGAGCCGCAGGCTCCGACCCAGCAGCCGGACACCCCCGCGGAGTAGCAACTGTGAACGCTGGAGTGGATCGAGACCGGGTCGCCCGGGCGGTGCGCGAACTGCTCGGCGCGATCGGGGCTGACCCCGAAAGTGCCGAGCTTCGCGCGACGCCTGGCCGTGTTGCCGAGTCGTACGCGGAGTTCTTCGCGGGCGTCGGCGTCGATCCGCAGCAGTTCCTCAACGACGCGGTTCCCGTTGACGGTGAGACCGGCGAACTCGTGCTCATGCGCGACATTTCGCTGCGATCCATTTGCGAGCATCACCTGCTGCCGTTCCGCGGCCGTGCGCACGTGGCCTATCAGCCGCGTGACCGCGTTGTCGGTCTGAGCGCGTTGCCCCGCGTTGTCGCGGCGCTTGCGGAACGACCGCAGGTACAGGAACGGCTTGGCGAGCAGATCGCGCAGGCACTCGAAGACGGGCTGGCACCGCTCGGGGTGCTTGTCGTGCTCGAGGCGAGCCACGGCTGCGTTGCAGACCGCGGCGTTCGCGAGACCAGCGCCGAGGCCGTGACGATCGCCTCGCGTGGCAGTCTCTCCAACCCGGCGGCTCGCGCCGAGGTCATCGCGCTCATCGCCCCCGGCGGCGATCGGAAGCCGCTGTGACTGGCGCCGCCGCAGTGGGCTCCGGGCCAGTCATCCTCGGTGTGCTTAACACGACCCCTGACTCGTTTAGCGACGGCGGCGAATACCTCGACGCTGAGCGAGCGACGGCCCGTGCCGGCGAACTCGTCGCGGCAGGCGCCAACGTGATCGACGTCGGAGGCGAATCTACCCGGCCCGGAGCTACGGCGGTGCCGCGGTCGGAGGAGCTTGCGCGTGTCCTTCCGGTGATCCGTGCGATCGCTGCGACAGGTGCTGCAGTGTCGATCGACACGATCCACGCCGAGACAGCTGAGGCTGCGGTCTCAGCCGGCGCTCGCTTCATCAACGACGTGTCTGGCGGACTCCACGACCCGGAGATGCTCGCGGTCGCGGCCCGCGCGTCTGCAGCTCACGACACCCACTTCATCATCGGGCACTGGCGTGGCATTCCCGATCCCGAGCATGTGCGCTCGAACTACGGAGACGTGGTGCGCGAGGTCAGGGAAGCGCTTGTAGCCCGGGCGGACTCCGCCATCGCTGCTGGCGTCGCGCCATCGCACATTGTTCTCGACCCTGGCCTCGGCTTTGACAAGACGGGGGAGCAGTGTTGGGAGATCCTGAGACGGCTTGGTGAATTGCAGGAGCTTGGCTACCCGGTACTCATCGGCGCCTCGCGGAAGCGAATGCTTGGCGACGTACTCGCAACGGTGCCAGGAGCCAGCTCCGGGCCGCTCGACCGTGATGGCGCAACCGCGGTCGTGAGCGCGCTTGCCTCCCGCGTCGGCGCTTGGGGAGTCCGTGTACACGACGTGGCCGGCACCGCAGCTGCGATCGCGGTCGAACGCGCATGGGCTGGCCCTGCGCCCGTAGACCGCATAACGCTTACCGGGCTTGAAGTGTTCGCCCACCACGGCGTCTTCGACTTCGAGCGCCAGCAGGGGCAACGCTTCCTTATCGACGCCGAGGTGTCCGTAAGTTTGCGAGCGGCCGCCGCGGGCGACGACCTGTCCAACACGGTGCACTACGGAGAGCTTGCCGATGCGATTGTCGCGGCAGTCGCCGCTGATCCGGTCGACCTTATCGAGACCGTTGCTGAGCGGGTCGCTCAGCTTGCACTGGGATACCCGGGCGTCAGTCGCGCACGGGTGACCGTACACAAACCCGATGCGCCAATCGCGCACCCGTTTGCGGATGTGGCTGTGACCGTCGAACGAGAGCGGAGCGAGCTGTGATCGCGCAGGTCGTGCCGGTGCTCTTCGCCTTCGGCTCGAACCTTGGAGGGCGTGGGGACACGATCCGAGCGGCTCAACGAGAGCTGGCCGACACCCCGGGCATCGCGAACTTTTCGGCGTCACCGCTCAGGGAAACCGTCGCGTTGACGCTCGCGGGCCCTGACCCGCTTGCCCCCAAGTATGTGAACGGGGTTGCCGTTGCCGACACCACGCTCGGCCCGCACGCCCTGCTCGACGTTATGCAGCGGCTCGAACACGAGTACGGCCGCGTGCGCGGCGAGCGGTGGGCGGATCGCACGCTCGATATAGATCTCATCCTGTTCGGCGGGCGTGTGATCTCGGACGAACGGCTCACCGTGCCGCACCCTCGAGCGCACGAACGAGATTTCGTCCTTGCACCGTGGTTGGCGCTCGACCCGAATGCAGTGCTCATGGGGCACGGCAGGGTTGCCGACCTGCTCAAACGGGTCGGCGACACGACAGCGCCCTTCATCGAGGCGTCGACGGGACTGGGCACCGGCCACGCCGGAGTGGACAACGGAGGCACCTGAATGAGTGGCCAGCAGAAGCTCCAACGATTGAACCCGCTGCACCTGCTCGGGACAGCTGCTGTCGGGGCGGCGCTCGCCCTCCTGATCCAGGCATGGCTTTCTTCGCGGGGCCGTCCGTCGCTCGTGCTTCCGTATTCGATGCCTGTCACGCTCATCGCGCTTGCCGTCCTGCTCGTGGTACTCGGTCTTCGGCTCCGCAAGAATCTTGCAAAGGGCAGCGGAGCGGTCGACCCGTTTCACGCGGTGCGACTGCTCGCAACCGCTCGTGCCGGCCAGATTGTTGGCGTCGCGTTCGCCGGGTTCGGCGGGGGGTTGCTGTTGTCACTGCTCGGGCGGAGCGTACCGGCGCCCGTTCCCACGTGGCTGCCGATGCTCGTTACGGGGCTCGCCGCGCTGGCACTGCTTGTCTGCGCGATCATCACTGAACACCTCTGCAGAGTGCCTCCAAGCGAAGACGACGACGGCGAAGCTGACACGGGCCTGGCTACACTTGAGACGTGACCCAACAGACACTCCCTGAACTTGCACCCCAGTGGCACCGAGTTTCACCCAAGTACGCCGTCTCCGACCTCATCATCAACGTCGTGACCTCGTTCTTCCCGCTCGTAGTCATACTCATCGTGTACTTCTCGAACAGTGGCGAGGTGCCGTTGTGGCTCACACTCGTGCTGTGGGGGCTTGTCGCGTTCTTCCTCATTAACTCGCTGTTTGCGTTTCGGCGTGTGAAAGCCATCGGGTACATCCTCCGTGAAGATGACCTCCTGTTTCGCCGCGGCATCATGTTTGAACGTATTGTCGCCGTGCCCTACGGCCGGCTCCAGCTCGTCGACATTACTCGCGGGCCGCTGCTGCGGGCGCTGGGACTGTCCACGCTGAAGTTCGTGACGGCGTCCGCCGCAACCGGCGTGCAGCTTCCCGGTCTCACCCAGGCTGATGCTGAGGCGCTGCGCGACCGGCTCGTCGAACTCGCAGAGTCCAGGCGGTCGGGGCTGTGACCCACGGAATTCCCGGCGACCAAGAGTTGCCGGAGCGAGACGCCGTGTCCTCGGAACCCGCAGGGCCGGTCGCGTCGGGAGCAGCTCCCTCACCGGAGCCCGCGGGAGCCGAACACATGCCGGGCACAGCCGACTCCGAAGGCTGGCGCAGGCTTCACCCTGTATCCCCGCTGCTTCGCGGCGGCCTCGTGCTCGTCGTGCTCATCGGTGTGTTCATAGCGAACTTCCGCGACCTCTTCTTCCGTATGTTTCTCGCGGGCCCTGAAGACGACCCGATCGAGGGCGATGATGTCGCCGAATTCTTCCGAATGCTGTCCAACGGCCAGACGCTACTCATCGTGCTCGGCGGGGTGCTCGCACTCA
>JAGNOB010000089.1 GCA_017990305.1 Leucobacter sp. | reverse complement strand
CGTCGATTGGGGTTGGCGGCTCTGCGGTGTAGTACTCGTCAAGGAGCACCCGGAAACGGTCGAACGTTGCAGCGACCTTAGCGTCGTCTGCGACGCCGCCGCCGAGCTCGATGAGCGCGGTGATTGCTTCTCGCTTCTCCACGCCCATCCAGGTCTGGAGGTTTTCGGGTGTGACCGCGACACCGGTCTCTGTGACGGCGTTCTCGAGCGCCCGGTAGACGGCGCCGCCGTCGTTCACGGTGGTGCCGGCCATGTCGAATGCGGCGAGAGTGATCATGCTGTGTCCTTTGCGGAGTTGATCTCACCCGCGAAGCCGCGGGTGAGGGTTGAACGGTGTGCTGCGGTGTTTTCGATAGCGAAGGTGGTCATGCTGGGGAGGTGCCTGTCATCTGCGTATTCGATGACGGTGCCGTCTTCGGCTGTGGATCGGCGACGGTCGCGGAGCAGTGGGTACCCGGGTGACACCCGAAGCCACTCTGCGTCCAGCGGGTGCGCCGCGACCGCGTCGATGAGGTGGCGTGCGCGGGTCGGCACGATGCCGTGCTGCGCGAGCGACTGGTAGATGCTGCCGTCGTCGAAGTTCGCCGTGAGGAGGTGAACCCCGATCGAGTAGGCGAGGCTCGTGCGCTCAAACAGTGCGGGTTCACCATCGAGGGTGCGCAATCTGACGATCTCGACGACAGTGTCATCGGGGTTCACTCGAAGCTGCCTGGCAACCTGTTCGCTTGCTGGGCGCTTCGCCACCTCGACGACATGCTGCCCTGGTGTGAAGCCGGCGCTCTTTGCCCACTCAGTAAATGAGAGGAAGGTGCTGAAGGACTGGGTCGGCACGGCCCGCTGTACGCGAGGGGGTGCGCCGCGGCCGCCGGTGATGACGCCCTCTGCGCGAAGTGCGGCGAGCGCCTGGCGTACTGGGCCGCGAGAGGTGCCGAATTCTGCAATGAGTGATTTTTCGCTCGGAACGCGGTCGCCTGTCTCCCACTCACCCGTACGGATGCGCTTCGCCATCTCGTCGTAGAGCTGCACGTGCAGCGGTTGGTTTGGGCTCATGATCGACAGCGTACAAGTTGTCAATACAGCTTTGGCAGCCGCAGGGTGCCCGTCAGGTGAACGTTCGGTAAGCGTTGCGGGCGGCATGGTTTCGAAGGTGAACGCTCCGCGAACAGGCGTCAAAAAAGTTGTCATGACTTCTTTCGGCTTTGCATGCTTGAACCATGACAACGCACATCGCAATCGTCGGCGCCGGCATCGTGGGCCTCTCCCACGCGGTCGCAGCGCTCGACGCCGGCTACCGAGTAACGGTGGTCGAACAAGACGCAGCCGCCGTGCTCTCCAGCGTCCGTAACTTCGGCCATGTCTGCACCTCGGTGCAGGCAGGCGAACTCGGCGAACTTGCTCGCGAGGCGAACCCGATCTGGCGCTCGCTCGCCGAGCGGGCGGGCGTCGAGGCGCGCGTCTCCGGGACTCTCGCAGTTGCGCGCACAGAAGCTGAGGAGGGCGTGCTCGAGGAGCTCGCGGCACTCAGGGCGCCGGCCGGTAGCGAGATGCTCGACGGGAGGGCGGCGGCGGCGATGCTTGGCGTAACTGCAGCCACCGGGATCCGCTCGGGCCTGCGGCTCGCCGGCGACATCACCGCGAACCCGCGCACTGCCGTGGCACAGATCGCGGCCTGGGTCGATGGGCATGAGCGCGGAGAGGTGCGCTTCAACACAACCGTGCACGGGGTACGCGAAGAACCCCGGCTCACGCTCGAGACGAACCGGGGCGATGTCGCTGCGGATCACATCGTGATCGCTACCGGCCACCTCGTCGGCAGGCTGTTCCCGGATCTCGCGAGCGACGTGCGCGAGTGTGTGCTGCAAATGGCGCGGGTGAAAGCGCCGCATGTCATGGGGCTCGGGCCGGCTGTGCTCACGGGCACGTCGATGCTGCGTTACGGCGCGTTCGAGGGCCCTGCGCAGGAGGCGCTCCGCGCTGAGATGCAGGCCACCCGCCCGGATCTGCTCGAGATCGACGCGAATGTGATGTTCACGCAGCAGCCAGACGGCACGCTGCTTGTCGGCGACTCGCATCGCACCTTTGACGCTGCACCCCCGTTCCTCGATGAACGCTGGTCCGAGCTGCTGCTCGGCGAGGTCGCCTCGCTGCTCGGGTCCGAACGCCTCGAGGTACTCGAGCGCTGGCAGGGGATCTACGCGACGAGCGCGGATCGTGACCTGCTGCGCGAGAACCCGCTGCCTGGCGTCTCGGTCGTGAGTGTCACGACCGGCGTCGGCATGACGATCGGCCCCGCGCTCGGCGCGCGGACGATCGCGGCCCTCTAACCCACCCACTTACCGACGTTCACTACCCCACACATCCAAGGAGCATCGTGAAGAAGACCACTACCCTCGCCGCCTCAGCGGCGATCCTGCTCGGCCTCGGCCTTGCGGGCTGTTCGACCGCCGGCGATTCTGCTGCACCCGAGGGTGACGCGGCAAGCGTCACCTGCCCTGACGGCAAGATCCGCTTCGGCATCCTCCCCTATGAGGATCCGGATCGTCTCGAGCCCGCGTACCAGACCCTGGCGGCAGCGCTGTCGGAGAAGCTTGACTGCGAGGTCGAGGTATCGATCACCGAGGACTACGCGGCCGAGGTACTCGCAATGGAGAACGACCAGCTCGAGATCGCCCAGTTCGGGCCGCTCGGCTTTGTGTTTGCGAATGAGCGCGCCGACGCCAACGCCATGGTGTCGTTCGGAGACGCCGAGGGCAAGCCGACCACCTACACCGGCGGTATCTGGGTGCCGAAGGATTCGCCTGTCGAGAAGATCGAGGATCTCAAGGGCAAGACGCTCGCCCTCGGTAGCCCGGGTTCAACCTCGGGCGATGCGATCCCGAGCTCGGCACTCGCTGATGCTGGCATCACTGACGACGTGACTGCTGACTACGCTGGCGGCCACCCGGAGGCGCTGCTCGCACTCGTCAACGGCACCGTCGATGCCGCGCAGATCAACTCGCAGACGCTCGCCACCGCGACGGCCGAGGGGACCTTTGACCAGTCGAAGTTCCGCCAGATCTGGGAGTCGGAGCCGATCCCGAACGACCCGATCACCGTCCGCGGCAACATGCCGCAGGAGTTTAAGGACGCCGTCAAGGAAGCGCTGCTCAGCCTGGACAAGGAAGACGTTGAGACGGTCAGCGGTTTCCTTGGCGTCGACCCAGCTGGGCCCCTGATCCCGGTTACGAACGAGACCTACCAGCCCCTCTTCGACCTCGCAGAGACCATGGGCCTCACCGAGAAGGACGTCTAAACCTCATGACGATCACCGCAACCAGCACGAGCGCCCCAGAGACCGAGCGCGTCGAGCCAGAAGTGCTCCTCGACGTCCGCGCGATTTCCAAGAGTTTCGGCGGCCGAGTCGTTCTCAACGACATGAGCATGCGTGTCCACGCAGGCGAGGTCGTTGCGTTCCTCGGAGCAAACGGCTCGGGTAAATCGACGACGCTGCGCGCGGTGAACGGCCTCATTGAGGCGGATTCCGGCGACATTGAGATCACCGGGGTCCGCCTCAACGAGGCGAGCTCGGCGCGCAAAGCGGAGGCCCGTCGGGCTGCCGCCACTGTGTTCCAGAAGATCCACCTTGTGCCCCGCCGCACCGCGCTGCAGAACGTATGTGCCGGCGGCTTCTCCAGGCTTCCCGCATGGCGCTCGATCCCGCCCCTGTTCGGCGATGAGCTCAAGGAAGAAGCCATGGCTTGCCTGGAACGGGTGGGTCTCGCGGACCGCGCCCACGACAGGGCAGGCAGCCTTTCGGGTGGCCAGCAGCAGCGCGTCGCCATCGCACGCGCCCTCTGCCAGCGCCCCCGCATGATCCTCGCGGACGAGCCCGTCTCTGCGCTCGACCCGCGCGCAGCCGACGACGTGATGCGGCTCCTGCGCCAGCTCGCGGTTGAGGAAGGCCTCGGCGTCGCCGCGGTGCTCCACCAGCCGCAGCTTGCCCGACTCTACGCGGATCGCGTCATCGGCCTCCGCGACGGCCACCTCGTCTTCGACTGCCCGACAGCGGAGCTCGACGACACCGAACTTGCGGCCCTCTACCTCTAGGACGATCAGTGACCCCCACCTCAGCGCCCGTGCGCACCCCCGAACACGCAGCCGATCCGGTGGATGGCTTCGCCCCTGCGCCTGCACGCCTCCCCGTGCCGAACGACCCGAAGACGCTCACGCGGATTGGGTCGTGGAGCACGATCATCGTGGTGCTGGTGTTGCTGCACCTGCTCGCTTTCCAGGCCACCGATTTCCGCCCTGACGCGCTTGTGACCGGCGCCAAGGGCATGATGAACTTCATTTCCGAGGCGTTCCCGCCTGACCTGAGTTCTGAGGTGCTTGCGCGCGGCCTCGAAGGCGCGCTCACGACGTTGTGGGTGGGTCTGCTCGGAACAACGGTGTCGGTGCCAACAGCTTTGCTGCTCGCGGTGTTCGCCGCCCGCACGACGACGCCGAACGCGTTCGTCTACCAGATTGCCCGCGGGATCCTGTCGTTCTTCCGCGCAGTGCCCGACATCGTTTTCGCGCTGATCTTTGTCACCGCGGTCGGGCTCGGCCCGTTTGCGGGTGTGCTCGCGCTCATCTGCCACAACACGGGAGTGATGGGCAAGCTTTGGGCAGAAGCAATGGAAGACATTGATCCGGGCCCCGAGCAGGCGCTTCGAACTGCCGGTGCTTCGCGCTGGCAGGTGGTCGCGAACGCGACGATCCCGAACGTGCTGCCGCAGCTCACCGGCCTCCTGCTCTACCGCTTCGACGTGAACGTGCGTTCGTCGCTGGTGCTCGGCCTCGTGGGCGCTGGCGGCATCGGGCTGCTCATTAACAAGGCAATCAAGACGTTCCAGTTCGACGAGATGCTCACGTACCTCATCATCATTCTGTTGGTGATTGTTGCCGTTGATCTTGCCTCTGGCTGGATCCGCAAGCGCCTCCAGTAGGCACACCGTGTGGCGGCGCGTTCGCGCACCGCACGCACAGTGGCCCCGCAACTCACCGGTTGCGGGGCCACTGTGCGTGTCCGGGACGCGGCGAATGCCAGCGCCTTCTTATGCGGTCGTCTGCGCCTCGGTGGACGTGCCGCCGCCGCTGGGGTCCTCTCCGGCCTGCCGTGAGCAGCGCACCGCCGGGGAGTCTTGCGACTGCGGCTCCGCGGCGGCGTTGAAGCGGTGGAGCCCGTCGCGCAGGGTGGCAAGCTCACTGTCACCCCAACCGGCGAAGCGTTCACGGTACGAGTTCGCCCAGCGGGCGCGTACGCCGCCGAGTAGCTCGTTTGCTTCCGCGCTTGCGGTGAGAAGGTGCACGCGTCGATCTTCTTCTGCCGGCGCACCATCGACGAGACCGAGTTCGCGGAGTTTCGCGATGTGCCTGCTCACGAGGGACTTGTCCATGTCGAGCATCTGGCCGATACCGGTCGCCGTGATCGGCCCTTTGCGGAGCACGATCTGGAGGACGAGCATGTTGACGCCGCTGAGCTCGGCGCTCACTTCGTTTGCAAAACGGGTCCATCGCGTCCGTGAGAACGCGAAGGCCTCGGTGAACTCCGAAATGATTTCGGAGATCACGTCCGGTTCGTTGGATTCGCTCATGGCTATCGTTATCCCTTGTCCGGGGTGCCGGGGCGGTGGTTGGGCACGAGGATCGGGCCCGTGGTGTCGACGAGTACGCGCTGCGGAGCGGGTTTCGTCGGCGAATCACCTTCGGATGCTGCTGCGGCTTCCTGCGCGCGAAGCTCGGCGATCCGTTCGGCGTTGCTCTGCGAGGAGAGCGGAATGTTCGGAAGGAAGATGATCGCGATGAGTGCGACGATTGCGACCGGCGTCGCGGCAAGGAAGATGTTGCCGATCGCGTGACCGTAGGCGGACTCAACGACTAAGCGAAGCGGTTCGGAGAGGTCCGCGATCTTGGGAAGCTTGCCGCCGGCGAGTGTCTCAGCACCAACGAGCTCCTTCGGTGTGAGCTTCGCGAGGCCCTCCTTCATGTACTCAGTGACCTGGTACGAGAGCAGTGCGCCCATGCCTGAGATTCCAGCGGTTCCGCCGACGGTGCGGAAGAACGTGACAGCCGAGCTCGCGACGCCCATCTCCGTGGGGGAGACAGTGTTCTGTACGACGAGCACGAGGTTCTGCATGGTCATGCCCACGCCAGCGCCGAGGATCGCCATCGAAATACCGACATACCAGTAGTTCGTGTCGTGTCGGAGCTGGCCCATCATGATGAGGCCGATGAGGAGCGCGACCGCGCCGATGACCATGTAGCGCTTCCACTTACCGGTGCGCGTAATGACCTGGCCGATGATCGTCGAGGAGATAAGTACGCCGGCCATCATCGGGAGGGTGAGCAGGCTCGACTCGATGACTGAGCGACCGCGGGCGAGCTGCATGTACTGGCCGAGGAAGACAGCGGTGCCCATCATGGCGAGCCCAACGGCGATGCTCGCTGTCGAAGCCATCGTGAAGGTACGGTTCTTGAAGAGCGTCATCGGGATGAGTGGTTCTTCGACCTTGAGCTCAACGAACACTGCGATGACGAGCACGATGATGCCACCGCCGAGCATGAGCGCGGTCTGCCACGACAGCCACGGGAAGTTCTGGCCGCCCAGGGTGACCCAGATGAGGATGCTCGAGAAGCCGAGCGAAATGAGGGCGGCGCCCCAATAGTCGATCTTGATCGGGCGCTTGAGCGTCGGCAGGTTGAGTGTGCGCTGCAGCATGATGATCGCGACGATCGCGATGGGGGCTGCGACGTAGAAGTTCCAGCGCCAGCCGATGGTGTCGGTGATGAGGCCGCCGAGGAGCGGGCCGCCGACGGTTGCAACAGCCATGATGGCGCCGAGGATACCCATGTACTTGCCGCGCTCGCGGGGGCTGACGATCTCTGCG
>JAGNOB010000088.1 GCA_017990305.1 Leucobacter sp. | reverse complement strand
GGGCGCGCGACGGCGGCGCGCGGCCCGGCCAGCCCGCGTTTGACGAGCTGCTCACCGCCTGGCTCGACGACTTCGGTGCGCGGAGAGTGGTGAGCATCGGGCTGGGTGCGATCCATATGCGGCGCACGCACGAGCCCGTCGACGTATCGCCAGCGGATGCTTCCGTTATTCACGCTGAGCAGGCCACGGGCGCGCTCGCATCGAGTGGCCTCGGTAGTTCTTTACGCGAGGCGTTCGAAGCGGGCGCTGCGGCGGCCCGCGCGAGCAGTGACGCGGTCCTCGCCACACGATGGGTGCGCGCGGCCGATGTCTCAGAAGAACGGATATACACCCCTGGCGAGGAGTCTCCGAGCGCGATCACGCTCGTCGCCGATATTCCGATTGCGCGCCGCGTGACGGCCGATACGCTGCTCGCAGCAGCAGTTGGTGTCTGCGACGGGGAACTCACGCTCGGGCAGATTGCTGACGCGCTTGCGACGCTCCTTGAGATCGACTCTGATGCGGCCGGAGAGGCCCTCGTCGCGGGCGCGCGCGAGCTCGCCTGGCTGGGGGTACTCGCACCGGCACGCGGCTGAACAGGCTCGGCTGGCCGAGGACAGCGCCGGGGCTTGCCAGCAGTGGTGCGGCAGCTAGGAAAGCAGCGTCACGAGCCCACGAACGAACGAAGCCGCAGCCCCTGCGCAAGCAAGAATGATGACGAAACGACGTACCTGAGCCGGGGTTACGAGTCGCAGCAGTCGCTCACCCGCTGCAATGCCGACAAGGATCGCCCCGAACACGATGCCCCAGAACCACCAGTCGGTATCTGGCAGGAGACCGCCAGGGTTCATGAGTAGTTTCGCGCCAGCCGACGCCAGCCCTGTCACGACGAAGTAGGGCTGGAGCGTGGCCGCAAACGAGACCTGCGGCCAGCGGGTGAGCACCGCGTAAGCGCTCACAGCAGGGCCGCCGACTCCGGCGAGCGAATTCGTGAGGCCTGAGAGTAGACCGGTTACCGCGCGCGGGGCCCGTGGCTCGGTCGAGAACCGCTCACTCGTGAAGATCAGCGAGAGGCTGAGTGCGAGCAACACGATGGCGCCAACCGAGACTGCCATGACTGCAGGGGAGAGCAGCTGCGAAAGCCAGGAGCCCACGACAGCGCCAATCACCGCGAACGGGGTGAGCCAGCGAAACATTGACCAGTCAACTGACCGCCAGACCCGCGGCAGAATGAGCAGGCTTGATACCACGCCGAGGATGTTGACGAGCAGCACGCCCGAGTGACCGCCGAGCAGTAGCGTCATCAGCGGCGAAACGAGGAGCGCAAACCCGAGTCCGGCCATGCGCTGCGCCGCAGCACCGACGACGGTCACCAGAACGATGAGGATGCCGAGTGTGAGCGTCACAGCGCATCACCGAGGCTTGAAGTGTCGCGTTCGCTCGTTCCGGCGAATAGCGGACGACCGGTAGAGAGAGGCATACGCCCCATTGTTGCAGAGAGCCATGCCCGACCGGGAAGGCCCTCAAGCGTCGGGTGCGCCGGAGGCATGCGCCTTCTCGGTAGACTGGGCTGGTGATGCGTACCACCGATCTCCGCGGCCGCGAGCTCTCCCGTGGCGAACTCCTCTCCCTTGTGCCACGCGCTGCCCTCAGCGCGGACGTGGCAGTCGAGCGCGTGCGCCCCCTTGTGCACGCCGTCGCTGATCGAGGCGAGGCCGCTCTGCGTGACCAGGCTCGCGACTTCGACGGGGTCGAGGGGCACGCGCTCCGGGTCCCGGCCGAGGCCGTAGTTGAGTCGCTCCGTGACTGCCCCCCAGATGTGCGTGACGCCCTCACCCAGCTTGTCGAGCGGTTGCGCATAGGCTCGGCCGCCCAGGTGCCCGAAGAGCGGGTGAGCACGATCGGTGACGGCGCTCAGATTACGCAGCGGTGGCAACCGGTCTCGCGGGTCGGGCTCTACGCTCCTGGCGGCAAAGCTGCATACCCATCTTCTGTCATCATGAACGCCGTCGCAGCGCAGGTTGCAGGGGTGCCGAGCCTCGCGCTTGCCTCGCCAGCGCAGGCTGACAACGGCGGACTCCCACACCCGGCCGTGCTTTGGGCTGCGGCGCTCTGCGGCATCGATGAGGTGTATGCGATCGGGGGAGCCGGAGCCATCGCTGCCTTTGCCTATGGCGTCGATGACATCGGTCTTGACCCCGTCGACGTCGTCAGCGGCCCGGGAAACGTCTTCGTTGCAGCGGCAAAGCGCGTCGTGAGCGGGAAGGTTGGCATTGACTCGGAGGCCGGAACCACCGAGATTTTGGTGATTGCAGATGCCTCGGCTAACCCTGCGTACGTCGCGGCGGACCTGATTAGCCAGGCGGAGCACGACGAAGCAGCGGCCTCGGTGCTTGTCACCGACTCGGAGGAACTCGCGGAGCTCGTGCTTGCCGAGATCGCCGCGCGAGCGCCTCTCACTGAGCACTCGGAGCGGGTCTCCGCGGCACTGCAGGGGCCACAGTCCGCCGTGATCCTTGTCGATGATCTTGACACTGCTGTTCGTGTCTCGAACGCCTACGGGCCAGAGCACCTTGAGATCCAGACAAGCAACGATGATCAGGTGCTCGCGGGCATTACTGACGCCGGCGCGATCTTCGTCGGTGGCTACACTCCCGTGAGTCTTGGCGACTATCTCGCCGGATCCAACCACGTGCTGCCAACTGGCGGCACCGCACGCTTTGCTGCGGGGCTCGGTGCGCACACGTTCCTGCGCCCCCAACAGATCATTTCGTACAACCGGGCGGCCCTCGCCGCAACCGAGGCCCCGTTGCTTGCGCTCGCGGGCGCGGAGGGCCTGCCAGCCCACGGCGAGGCAGTGAGCGCCCGCTTCGAACAGGAAGGCTCCTGATGCACTGCCCCTTCTGCAGACACCCCGACAGTCGAGTCATCGACTCCCGCACTGCCGACGACGGCATGTCGATCCGCCGCAGGCGCCAGTGTCCGAACTGCAGCAAGCGATTCACGACGACGGAAACCGCCAGCCTGACGGTCATCAAGCGCTCCGGCGTCGTCGAACCCTTCAGCCGCGAGAAGGTCATGGTTGGCGTTCGCAAAGCCTGCCAGGGTCGGCCAGTCACTGAGGCGGACCTCGCGCTGCTGGCGCAGCGAGTAGAAGAGTCCCTGCGGCTCACTGGCGTCGCCCAGTTCGACACAAACGACATTGGTATCGCGATACTCCCGCACCTGCGCGAGCTCGACGAAGTCGCGTACCTCCGCTTCGCGAGCGTCTATCAGGCCTTCGACTCTCTCGATGATTTCGAGGCTGCTGTTCGCGACCTGCGCGAGAAGCGCGGCAGTGACGACGGTGCACACAGCACCGACGCCGCCGCATCGATCCAAAAGTAAGGCGAGAGCGTGACATCGGCGACCGAGCGGGCGAAAACGAGCCCGTACAAGATCCTTTTTAACACGGTGCTTCAGCGGATGGACCCCGAGCGGGCACACCATCTCGCTTTCGCCGTGATTCGCGCGTTGCCGGCGCTCGGTGGCGTTGTGGGCAGGCTGTGCGGGCCGGATCGCTCGCTGCGTGTGCGAGCACTCGGTCTCGAATTTCCGAGCCCGTTCGGGCTGGCCGCCGGTTTCGACAAGAACGCTGAGGGCATTCTCGGTCTGGGCGAGCTCGGCTTCGGCCACGTTGAAATCGGCACGGTTACCAGGCACGCGCAAGAGGGAAACCCGAAGCCGCGAATGTTCCGTCTCGTGCCAGACCGCGGGCTCATCAACCGCATGGGCTTCAACAACTCCGGCTCTGCAGCGGCCGTGCCGCGTATTGAAAACGCGCGGATGCGCCGCCGCCGACCCATCATCGGCGCCAACATTGGCAAGAGCCGTGTGACGGAGGTCGAAGACGCGACCGCTGATTACGTCTGGAGCGCGGAACGGCTTGCGCCAGTTTCCGACTACCTCGCGGTGAATGTGAGCTCCCCGAATACACCTGGCCTGCGCGGACTGCAGGAGCTTGAACTGCTTGAGCCGCTGCTCGCCGCGGTGAAAACGGCGGCGGGGGAGACCCCGCTCCTCGTGAAGATCGCTCCCGACATGGAGGACGACCAGATCGACGGCATCGTTTCGTTGGCGGTGCGACTTGGCCTTGACGGCATCATTGCGACAAACACGACGATCTCTCGTGAGGGGCTCGAAACGCCGGCGACGCGTGTCGAAGAGATGGGTGCTGGCGGACTCTCCGGTGCCCCGCTCGCCGAGCGATCCCTGGCAGTGCTCCGCCGCATCCGTCAGGTTGCTCCTGCCGAGTTCTGCGTCATCTCGGTTGGCGGCGTCACCACGGCGGCCGATGTGCTCGAGCGGCTCAGGGCCGGAGCGACACTCGTGCAGGGCTTTACCGCCTTTGTGTATGAGGGCCCGCTCTGGGCGCGACAGATCAACCGAGGGCTGCGCAAAGCAGGATGGCGGCAGTCCGACTAACGCGCACAGTCGCACCATAGCGAAGAGGGGCCCGGATTACTCCGGGCCCCTCTTCGCTATGGTGCGATTCCCGCTTCTCCCGTAGGAGCGAGGGCTTAGCTCGGGAACTTACCGCGCTTCACCTGCGGCTTCGGCATACGCAGCATACGGAACTGCATTGCCCGCATAGCGCCGTACCACTTGAAGCCAGGCTGCACGTTGCCCTCGCCAAACTTCGCGGTGAGCTTCTTCTTCAGAATGAAGGTCAGCGCGAACGCGTCGATGATCGCAAAGAGCAGGAATGCCCACACGAAGAACACGCCGTAGACCTGCACCCAGCCCGGGAACAGTGCGACGACGAGGAAGATCACCATCACGGGGATGAGGAGCTCACCCGCGCTCCAGCGCGCGTCAACATAGTCACGCACGAAGCGACGCTGTGGGCCACGGTCGCGTTGTGTAAGGAAACGCTCGTCGCCGGCCATCATGCCGGCGCGTGCGCGATTTCGGGCTTCGTTCTGCGCCTCGCGCTGCTGCTTGCGCAGCTCTTTGTCGTGCGACCCAACGATCGGGCGTGCCTTCGCAGCCTGAGCAGCGCGGCGCGACGGTGTTGGGCGACCCTTGCCCTCAGCTGCTTCTTCCTGGGTCGAATCAGCTGTCTCGTCTCGCTTGCCAGCGCTCATGATCGCCTGTGGTTTCCTCTCGTCAGACACCCGAACGGGTTCGTACACTCGACACCAAGCGTACCGCCTCAAACCGGCGTACACTGGAGACATCCGGCCTATGGGCCGTTATTTGGCCTGCGAGCCGCACAAAAGCTTCGGCCTAGGCCACTGGGAGCAGAGTAGAGAGCAGAGGAGAGCGCATGAGTAACGACACTGCAGTACGCGAACACGGGGTGGATCTGAGTTCCGCAGCACAGGACAAGGTGCGCAGCTTGCTGCACCAGGAGGGTCGCGACGATCTTCGCCTGCGTATCGCCGTTCAGCCGGGTGGGTGCTCAGGCCTCATTTACCAGCTCTACTTCGACGAGCGGCAGCTCGACAACGACGCAATCGTTGACTTCGAGGGTGTCCAGGTTGTTGTCGACCAGATGAGCATCCCCTACCTTGCCGGCGCCACGATTGACTTCGAAGACACCATTCAGAAGCAGGGCTTCACCATAGACAACCCAAATGCTGAGGGAAGCTGCGCCTGCGGCGACAGCTTCGCCTAAGAAAGAATGTTCGACTCTGTTCCGCGCGACACCCCGTTTGCGTTCGGGGAACGCTCAGCTTCGCGCTAAGCTAACAGGTAGTCATCAGTTTCGCCTGCCTGCGTGGGCAATGACCAGTAAGAATTCGAAAGGTATGCGGTGCGTTCCAATCGTGTAAACAAATGGGTTGCGGCCCCAGTCGCCATTGGCGCGGCTCTCCTGCTCGCTGGCTGTACTCCTGAGCAGCAGCGTGGCTTCCTCCCCGAGGGATCCACTCACGCCACGAATCACACTGAGGGCATCACTGCGCTCTGGGTGAACTCGTGGATCGTGCTGCTGGGTGTGGGTGTACTCACCTGGGGCCTCATCATCTGGGCAACCATCGCGTACCGTCGCCGCAAGGGCCAGACCGGCCTCCCGGTGCAGCTTCGCTACAACATGCCCATTGAGACCTTCTTCACGGTTGTCCCCGTGATCCTCGTGCTTGGCTTCTTCGCGTTCACCGCGCAGGAGCAGGCAAAGATCGAGGCTCGCTACGACAACCCCGAGAACGTCGTTGAGGTCTACGGCAAGCGTTGGGCTTGGGATTTCAACTACATCAGTGACGACGTCTACTTCCAGGGCGTTCAGGTGAAGACCGACGAGAAGGGCTCGGCACTGCCCGAGACCATGCCGGTCCTCATGCTCCCCGTCGACAAGACGACGGAGATCCGCCTGGAGACTCGCGACGTCATCCACTCCTTCTGGGTCGTTGAGTACCTGTACAAGAAGGATATGATCCCCGGCCAGACCAACTACATGAGCTTCACGCCGACTGAAACCGGCACGTTCATGGGTAAGTGTGCCGAGCTCTGTGGCCAGGACCACTCGATGATGCTCTTTGAGCTTCAGGTTGTTGAGCAGGACGAGTACGACGCCTACGTCGAGTCGCTCCGCGCTGAGGGCAACACTGGGCGCATCGGAGACGAAGCCAACGCGAACATCGAGTCGTTCTATGGCGACGAGGCCGCGGCCCAGAACGAGAACAAGTAGCGAGGGAAATAGAGATGAAGAAGGGTAATATCATCGTTTCGTGGATGACCTCCACGGATCATAAGGTGATCGGGTACATGTACCTGATTAGTTCCTTCGTGTGGTTCTTGGTTGGTGGCCTTATGGCCCTCCTGATCCGCGCGCAGTTGTTCGCTCCAGGCCTCGAGGTCATCGCGACCAAGGAGCAGTACAACCAGCTGTTCACCATGCACGGCACGATCATGCTCCTCATGTTCGCAACGCCCCTGTTCTCGGGCTTCGCAAACGTGATGATGCC